>NZ_JBYVEB010000029.1:0-32874 GCF_058117085.1 Chryseobacterium sp. CG10_8
TAAGAAAACAATGAAAAATATAAAAACAAAGATACTAGGATTAAGTTTGGTTGCTTTAAGCAGCCTAGCTTATTCCCAAGTAGTGATAGGAGGAAAGAAAGGAAGTGCAGAGGAGAGAAGCCTCAGTACGGCATCCGTACTATTAGATTTCCCGATGAACAAGAACAAAGGAATCATCTTACCTTATGTAACGACCTTACCAAGTTCACCTACCCCTGGAACGATTATCTTGGATGCAAGAAATTCAACAGGAGCAAGAGTTAAGTTTTATAATGAGAACCCAACAACTGGAAGTGATGGTTGGACTGACTTAAGTGGACAAGATGGAACAGTTTCTACGGAACTAACGTTCCAGAATTTGTTTTCATCGAGAGAAGTAGATTCCAAGGCGATTATTGGTTCTGATACGACTACTGCTAATGGAGTCTTGGTACTAGAGAGTACTACCAAAGCAATGGTTCTACCGATCGTTGAGGATGTTAATCTAATACCAAGTCCAAGTCCGGGTATGATGGTTTATGTTAACAAGTCAGGAGCCAAACGCCTCGCTGTTTTCAATGGAAGCAAATGGAGCTTCTGGAAACCGTAAATTCGATTTTATTCAATATTTAAGCCGTTCAAAATGAACGGCTTTTTTTTATCCTTCGAAGTTTATTTTTGCATGACTACCATCACAGAAAGGTTTGTTGTTGGAAGCGCCGCATCTGCAAAAAGCTGTTACATTTTTTTTCTCCAATGTTTCTCCTTTGTAGTTAATACTAACATCGCCGTGGACAAGTAAAGGACCGTTGATAAGGATATCAACTTTACTAGATGTAGTACTTTTTTTAATTTCAGAGATCGAATTACTTTCTTCATTTCGGAAAAAATTTAGAGCTCCGCTAGGGCAATTTTTTACTTGTTCTTCAATTCTTTCAGCGCTAGAATTCTCTATGCTAATCCATGGTTTTTCGGTCGGTTTAAAAACTTCTGGAAGTTCTTTCCAACATTTTTTGGAATGGATGCATAGACTTGGTTTCCATTCAATAGTAAATTTGTCGTTGCTGTATTTTTTCACGATGTTATTAGTTTCCATAATCTAAAATTTGGTTCTAATAAATTTAGTGCTAATTCTTGAAATAAAAAAGCCACTTAAACAAGTGGCTTATATGCTGAATTTTTATGATTTATTCCTTTACGAATTTCCGATTTACAGTTTGTTTTTCAGATGTTAAAGAGATAACATAATTTCCTGTTTTGAGATAAGAAACATTGATGACAAAATCACTTGATTTCAAATGATCTTCAGAAATAATTCTTCTTCCAGAGGCATCATAAATTGTGTAAGATTTTATTTTGTCTTTGGAATTGATATTTAATTCATTTTTAGTAGGATTAGGGAAAATGCTAAGTTCGTTACCTAATTGATTTTCTTCCGTGCTTAAAACATTTAGACAGCTTATCGTACCAACCCAACCTGCACCAGTGGTATTACTGTCGGAAGTAAATTTAACAGTGATAGCTCCGCTGGTATGTGTAGATGTAAATGTCAAAGGTGTTGTCAATTGTCCAGTTAATTGGTTTCCATTTGCAAAAATCGGCGCTGCAGTCGTCGGTCCATTATATACGGTCATAAAATCATATCCTTGTTCTAAATCAAGAGAACTGATGTTAAGCGTAAGAATGCCACCTGCGGATGAAGGATAGAAGATTTTAACTAAATTGATATTGTCCCCGTAATTAGAGGGTCCTCCTGGGTCTGTGAAGGTTATGCCATTGCACCAATTATCATCGCTTAAAAATAATTTAGATTTTTGGTAAGCCTGAGATGCAGAACAATTAGAACCTGCGTCCAAAATATAATAAGTGTTAGGAGTAAGTCCTGTTATCGGAAAGCTGCTCGTTGTTGTTGTGCCTATTTGAACAGTACTATTATCCGAGTATTTTCGAATTCTATATTTCCAAGGACTATTGGTGGAGGGGTCTGTAATTGCTCCTGTTCCGGAAGTTGAGGTAATATTGTTAATGTTTAAGTTGGTAATGGTAGAAGGACAAGCGGTTATACAATCTGTTCCCAAGCAGCCTTTAGAATCTACATTGGTTCTTATCAGAGTGGCTGGTTGAGCTCCAAATCCTAAAGCTAAATTAATCCCAACTCCACTTACCAAATGGCAATAGCTCATGATAGTTCCTTTTACTGGAATAGGTCCTGTACAACCTTCACTATATCCTGCTTGATCTCCGCATCCATCAATTGCAGTGTTGTTACCATTCCATGCGCAAGCATGCGTGTGCGGAGAACCAAGAGAGTGTCCCATTTCATGCGTCATGGCTTGGATAGTCCAAGAGTAGGTTGGTACCGCATTGTAGGTCATCGAAATCCCTGAGTAAGCATATCTGGTATTGGCGCAAAGCGAATTGAGATATGCAACACTTGTTGTAGAAGGGTAATTTACCAAATGCCCCAAATCTCCATTGAAAGTTGGCGTGTTGGTTCTAAATGCTGATAGATTCTGAGAATAAGTACCTGTGTAAGGATCAGCGGTTGTCCAAATGTAGATTTCATTAAGTGCAACTCTGATTTCGTCATTGGTATATAAGGTCTGGATGTTATTATGAACCGCAGTCATCCAATTGGTCGTTTGTGTAACGTCAGAATTATTATTGACGTATGGCGCATTACAGATTTCATAATAAATTCGGACACAGTTGTCGGTGTTTGTTCTGTTGGTTGAACTATTGGGATCGAAAGAAATTCTTTGTCTTTGATTTTCCATTAATTCATCTGTTTCGCAGATGAAAGGATTGTTTTTAGACAACGTTGTATCTGAGTAGCTAACGAATTCATGAGAATCTTTCAGTTTTCCTACTACAATGTTTCCAATATCCAATTTTGATGCAACGCCAATAACATCATCTTTAAAAAAGCTAAACGCAACCACTGAAGTTGCATCCCCTTTTACAATTCCTTGATAATAGACGCCGGGTTCATAATTGAGGCTACTTCCGTCGCTAGTTCTAACGTTGAAACTATTGGTAAAGATGTTGGTCTTGGACATTTCAACAGTTATTTCTCCATTTTCGAATGGAAAAGAGAGTTCGACAAATTCAGGTTTTTCATATACCAATCTACCTAATTCTTTCGATTTTAAATGCAAAATATTGATGTCACCTGCCAATTTTTGAAGCTCGATAAGACGTTGTGGGTCTTTATCAGGTGTGAAAATTTCAAATTTCTCAAACTTCGAATCTTCTGCATGAGCATCTGCAATTTTCTTTGCGATAGGCTTTGTATGCTGAGAAAATGCAAAAGCACTTATTAACAAAATGAATAGTAAGTAGTGTTTCTTCATAAGCAATTGAATGTAAGTTAAAATTCCGAATGGCAAGATAATTAAAATATTGCTATTCGGAATTTATTATTTTTTAAAAATATTTAGAAAATTTATATTATTTAGAAGATTTAATAATTTTAAAATAGATTTAGTATTCTAAGAGAACACTTCCCCAAGTAAAACCACTTCCAAAAGCTGAGAGCAATAGTAAATCACCTCTTTTTAGTTTACCTTGTTCGATGGCTTCACAAAGTGCAATAGGTATAGATGCTGCAGTAGTGTTACCATATTTTTGGATATTATTAAAAACTTTGTCGTCTGGTAGACCCATTTTTTGCTGAATAAACTGAGCGATTCTCAGATTAGCTTGGTGCGGAATAAATAAATCTAAGTCTTCAATCTTTTTTCCAGCTTTAGTCAAAGCTTCAATCATTGTTTCAGGAAACCTTGTCACTGCATGCTTGAAAACAAAATTTCCATTCATGATAGGATATACTTCTTTATTAGTGACCGCTTCTGGTTCTTTTCTCAGACGATCGCTCCATCCAAATTTTGAACCTGGAAATTGGGTACAAAGTTCGTCTGCAAATTTACCTTCAGAATGCATGTTGACAGCCAAGATGTCTCCGGCATTTTCATTATCGGTTGCAGATACAACAACAGCTCCGGCTCCATCTCCAAAAATAACAGAAACGCCTCTTCCTTCGTCAGTGAAATCCAAACCAAAGGAATGAATTTCTGCTCCGACCACTAGAATGTTTTTATAGATTCCAGATTTAATGTATGCATGGGCTGTGCTAAGACCATAGATGAAACCCGAACATTGGTTACGGACATCCAATGCACCAATTGTGTCGCAACCTAGCATTTCTTGTAATAGAACGCCACATCCAGGGAAGTAGTAATCCGGAGAAAGTGTAGCAAAAATGATAAAATCGATGTCTTTTGCGGTAAGTCCCGCATTCTTAAGTGCGGCTTCTGAAGCTTTGTATCCTAAAAATGCACTTGTTACTTCTGAGTCGTTTCTATTTTTACGATGTCTTCTTTCTTTGATGCCTGTTCTTTCGGTAATCCATTCGTCATTAGTGTTCATCAACTTTGCCAAATCATCATTGGTAACAATGTTGTCAGGAACATAATATCCTGCTCCTTTAATAATACTTTTCATCATCTCAAAAATTTGTATATGACAAATATAATTTTTTATTCATTACATATAAGCTAATCTAACTTTAATCATCATTATTGGGTGTTTTTCCTTATTTCAGTAAGCCAAGATTGACTAGTTTTGATTCTACTAACTAACCTAAAAACACAAATTATGGAAAATGAAATTTATCTCAAAATTGCTGCTTTTGTTGTTTCTATTTTTGTTCTTGTCAAGGGATTGAAGGAATATCAGAAGAACCAACAGTGGAAAAAATCCGAATTTCTTTCTAAGGAAATGGAAGACTTTTTTAATAATTTTGATATTCGGAGAGCCCTTATCATGTTGGACTGGAATGCCAAAAAAATTGATTTGGCCAGTAATGAAATTCCAAATCAGGAGCAGTTTCATTTCAACGATCAGTTATTGTCTTCTTCTCTTACAACTCATCTTGAGAAGTCGAGTTTTCGGATTGAGGAAACAGTTGTCAAAAAATGTTTTGACACTCTTTTTGACCAATTGTCGATTTATGAAGTTTATATTCAAACACGCTTGATTAACGCAAAAGATTTAAGTCCTTATCTCAAATATTATATTCGGATTTTAAGCGATAAAGATAATTATCGAAAGAATACCGAGATTAAGAAAAAAATTAGTCAATATCTTAAAGAATATAGTTATACCGAAGTTGAAAAATTGTTAAAAAGGCCAGAGTTTTACAATGTTTAAGATGGTTTTGGAAGTTTTTCTTTTTAAAAGTTGAACTTTTAATGCTAAGTGCTTCAATTATTCTCTTTGTCGAAAATACTCAATTTTCGATATAAAGGGGAAAGGTGATCGTTTTTTTAGATGGTGAAATTATAAATGATTGCTCTATTCTAGAATTTTGAAGTTTTAGAAGAAGATAAATTTAAAAATTGAAACTAAATCCTTATTTTTACGGTCACAAAATAATCCTATGAATCAAGAGATATTCTCGTTAATCGAAAAAGAAAGACAAAGACAAACTCACGGAATCGAACTTATTGCATCAGAAAATTTTGTCTCTGATGATGTAATGAAGGCAATGGGAAGCGTCTTAACAAATAAATATGCTGAAGGTTATCCTAGAAGAAGATATTACGGAGGTTGCGAAGTAGTTGATGAGATTGAAACCATCGCCATCGAAAATGCAAAGAAGCTTTTCGGAGTGGAGTATGCTAATGTTCAGCCACATTCTGGTTCACAAGCCAATGCAGCGATTTATTTAGCTTGTCTTAAACCTGGAGATACAGTATTAGGACTAGATTTATCAATGGGAGGGCACTTGACTCATGGTTCTTTTGTTAATTTTTCAGGTATTCAATACAATGCTCAATTTTATGGCGTTGAAAGAGAAACGGGGAGAATAGACTACGAAGCGATGCGTCAAAAGGCATTAGAGGTTAAACCTAAATTAATCATTGCTGGTTTCTCTGCGTATTCTAGAGATTTAGACTACCAAAAATTTCGTGCTGTTGCTGATGAAGTAGGTGCTACGTTATGGGCTGATATTGCACATCCAGCTGGATTAATTGCTAAAGGATTATTGAATTCACCTTTTGAACATTGTCATGTGGTTACCACAACAACGCATAAGACCTTGCGAGGACCAAGGGGGGGATTGATTATGTTAGGAAAAGATTTTGAAAATACTTACGGACATAAGACACCAAAAGGAGAGACCAAGATGATGAGTGCTGTTTTGGATAGCGCTGTTTTTCCTGGAATCCAAGGAGGTCCTTTGGAACATGTAATTGCTGCAAAAGCGGTTACCTTTGGTGAAGCTATAGATTCTTCTTTCGAGACATATGCAAAACAAGTGATTTCTAATGCTCAAGCATTGGCCAATGCAATGACTAATCGTGGTTTCGAAATCGTATCTGGAGGTACAGACAATCATTTGATGTTAATTGATTTAAGGAATAAAAATGTCAATGGTAAAGAAACCGAGAAAGCTTTGGTAAAGGCTGATATTACATGTAATAAAAATATGGTTCCTTTTGATGATAAATCAGCATTTATTACTTCTGGTATTCGTTTGGGGACTGCTGCTATCACGACAAGGGGTCTTAAGGAAAATGATATGGAAACGGTAGCTGAATTGATTAATGTGGTAGTTGGTAATATCAATAATGAAGATGTTCTTAGTGATGTTAGAAAGAAAGTTAACCAATTGATGGATGGTAAACCTTTGTTTGTAAAATAATTTCAATTAAATAAGCTTGTTCGGCGTCTTCTAATCGACAGTAGAAAATTAGAATTCGCCGAATATTTTTTTAGCCCCAATCTTTATGGAGAAAAAATCGCTTACTTTCGAAGAAATCCGATTAAAGTTGGTGAATTATTGTGTCTATCAGGATAGATGTCACTATGAAGTAGAACAAAAGATGAAGGAGTTTTTGCTAATTCCTGAGGCAAAAGATGAAATTTTCCTTTACCTCATGAAGGAAAATTACCTTAATGAAGAGCGTTTTACTAGAAGTTATATTCGAGGTAAATTTTATATCAAAAAATGGGGTAAGAATAAAATCAGGATTCATCTAAAGCAAAAAGGGATTACGGAAAAGCTGATTTCCAAAAGTTTTGATGAAATTGATGACAGCGATTATAATAAGGTGATAAAGCAAATGTATGACACCTATTACGAGAAGCAAAAAGGATTGAAATCTTACCAAAAACATTCAAAAACAATTCGTTATTTGTTGTCAAGAGGATTTGAATATGATGCACTTGTTGACCTCAATCCTGAATAATTTCTTAATTTTTAGATGTTTTGCTTGTGTGTTAGATAAAAAAAAATAATTTTGTAAGACTAATATTTAGAAATGACAAAAAATCTATTCTTTTTCGTAATGCTATTGGCATTTGCGACTGTTTTTGGCCAAGAGCCAGTTCGTTTTGGAATCTCAGGTGGCTATCATAGGTCAAGCATCAAAGGTATTCATGGAGAATCAGAACCAAGAGGTGGCTTGAATGCATCGGCGTTTATGCAGGTGGAGTTAAGTGTCAATCGTAGATATACTTCTGTTAACAGTTTCTTTTTTGCTCCAGGTATTGAGATAAGTCAACAGGGTGAAGAAAATCATTATAGTGATCATACTGTAAAGTATTACAATGATTATGTTGCAGTACCGCTTAATTTCAAATTCTATTTTGGAAAACGTAAGGTTAATGCTGATAAGGCTTTTATACTTTTTGGTGGACCAAGATTTTCTTACATGATTAATTCAAAGACCGAAGGGGAAATTATGGATGCAATAGAGTTAGCGGCTAATAAAAAGGTAAGTAATTTTGATGTTGGAGGCACGATTGGTTTTGGGTATGCATTTTCAAGAAACTTTGAATTATTTGGTAAAGCTTATAAAGGATTCTTACCGGTCTATCCTGATTATAAAAGATTAGCAACATCTAATGTTAACTATGGTTTGGGAGTTAATGTTATTTTTAAGTAATTATTAGAAATTTATATCTAAGAAGGCAGTCTAATGACTGCCTTCTTTTTTGGCACGATTCTTACAAATAACTTACCTTTGTAAACCATTATCTAAACCTAGATTTTTAATACAGAATAAGAAATGTTTTTCTGTTAATGTATTATTTAATGAAAAATATAAATGATTTAGTATTGTATATTAAATGGTTAGATGGTGAAGACGGAGATTCAGTTAGTGGGAACATCAAAGAATCTCGGTGTATAAATGCAAACAATGAAGAACATTTTAATTACTGGAGGAGCTGGATTTATAGGCTCTAACCTTTGCGAATATTTTTTAGAGAAAGGATACAAAGTTACTTGTTTAGATAATCTTGCTACAGGTCATATAAAGAACATCGAACCCTATTTTGGAAATGAGAATTTTCGTTTTATTGAGGGTGATATTAGGAATTTAGAAACTTGCAGAGAAGCTGCTGAAGGTCAAGATTATATTTTGCACCAGGCTGCTTTAGGGTCTGTTCCAAGATCAATCAATGATCCCATTACTAGTAATGAAGTTAATGTTGATGGGTTTTTAAAGGTTCTTGTTGCAGGAAGAGATGCAGGTGTTAAGAGAATTGTTTACGCAGCCAGTTCGTCAACTTACGGTGATTCCGAAACTTTACCGAAAGTGGAAGATAAAATAGGTAAGCCCCTTTCTCCCTATGCTATTACGAAGTATGCAAACGAATTGTATGCGGATGTTTTTTCCAAAACCTATGGTATGGAAATTATAGGACTTCGGTATTTCAATGTTTTTGGAAGAAGACAGGATCCTAACGGAGCTTACGCAGCAGTGATTCCGAAATTTGTGAAACAGTTCATGAATCACGAAAGTCCCATAATTAATGGTGATGGCAATTATTCTCGAGATTTTACCTATGTTGATAATGTTGTCCAGATGAACGAACTTGCTATATTATCAACAAATCCAGAAGCAGTTAATCAAGTATATAACACAGCTGTAGGTGATAGAACGACCCTAAACACATTGGTAGATTACCTTAGAGAACTACTTTCGGAATATGATACTCAAATTTCGGAGGTAGAAACCGTCTATGGTCCCAACCGCAAAGGAGATATACCGCATTCTTTAGCTTGTATTGAAAAGGCTAAAAACTTACTCGGTTATCAGCCAAGCCATACATTAAAAGATGGTTTAAGAGAAGCGGTAAAGTGGTATTGGGAAAATTTGAAGTAAATTAGATTTTTTTAAAAAAAGAATTAAATAGAAATGAATCATAAAATAGCTGTAATAGGATTAGGTTACGTGGGACTTCCCCTTGCAAGACTTTTTGCGGAAAAGTATCAAGTAATAGGATTCGATATCAATAAAAATAGAATTTCGGAACTTAATGAAGGAAAAGATGATACACTAGAGGTTTCCGAGGACTTACTGAAATCAGTTCTTCTTAGTGAGAGTCCTTTTTTAGTAGATCAAAATGGACTATATTGTTCTGCGGAATTAGAAAGTATACAAGAAGCTAACATATTTATTATTACTGTCCCGACCCCAGTTGATAAGAACAACAGACCAGATCTTACTCCGCTCCTAAAAGCTAGTGAAACAGTTGGTAAAGTTTTAAAGAAGGGAGATGTTGTAATTTATGAATCTACAGTGTATCCTGGCGCAACTGAAGAAGACTGTATTCCTGTTTTGGAAAAAATTTCTGGATTAGAGTTTAATAAAGATTTTTTTGCAGGATACTCACCAGAAAGGATTAATCCTGGAGACAAAGAACATACGGTAGAAAAAATTCTAAAAGTCACATCAGGTTCTAATCCTGAGATTGGAAAAGTTGTTGATGATCTCTACAAATCTGTTATTATTGCTGGGACCCATTTAGCTCCAACTATCAAGGTGGCGGAAGCAGCGAAAGTCATAGAAAATTCGCAGCGTGACATTAATATTGCTTTTGTTAATGAATTGGCAAAGATTTTCAATTTAATGAATATCGACACCCATGCAGTATTGGAAGCAGCAGGAACCAAATGGAATTTTCTACCTTTTAGACCTGGCTTGGTTGGAGGGCATTGTATTGGCGTAGATCCGTATTATTTGGCTCAAAAAGCACAAGAGTATGGTTATCATCCAGAAATTATTTTGGCTGGTAGAAGATTAAATGATTCCATGGGTAAATATGTTGCAGATCAAGTAATTAAGACCATGATTAAGAAAAATATTAATGTTAATGGTGCTAAAATTTTAATGTTAGGAATCACTTTCAAGGAAAATTGTCCAGATGTACGAAATACAAAAATAGTAGATGTTGTAGCAGCTTTAGAAGATTTTGGAACCGAGGTGACGGTATTTGATCCTTGGGCAAATCCAGAAGAAGTAAAGCATGAGTATGGACTTCAATGTTGCTCACAATTGATAAGTGGAAACAAATTTGACGCTATTGTTCTAGGGGTTTCGCATCGAGAGTTTTTAAATCTTAATCTTGATGAGATAAAAAAAGAAAAGGCAGTAGTTTATGATGTTAAAGGATTTCTAAGGAGTAATGCTGATTGCAAGTTGTAAAAAATATTCTTTAGAGAGACGCTGGTGAATTTTTATTTTGCAGTGGGATAATATAATTTCTTATTCATAAATTAATTTGTTTAAATTTACCTCGCTTGAGAACTATGAAATGAAATCTATTGATTAGTGAGATGAAATATGATATTTTATTGTCTACACCACATTTAGGAGGTGGTGAGATGAAATATATAGAAAGTGCATTTTCGGAAAACTTGGTTACTCCTTTTGGAGCTAATGTCGAAGGTTTCGAACGTGATCTTGAAGGCTTTCTTGAAGGTGGAATTCATGTTACGGCTGTCAATTCAGGAACATCTGCAATTCACTTAGCTCTTATTTTGCTGGGCGTTGAAAAAGATGACTATGTTATATGTCAATCGCTTACCTTTTCTGCTTCAGCCAATCCCATTAAATATCTAGGCGCCCTTCCTATTTTTGTCGATAGTGAACCTGATACTTGGAATCTTTGTCCAAACGCAGTCGAAGAAGCAATAAAGTTTGCAATTCAAAAAGGGAAGAAACCTAAAGCAATAATTGCTGTCAATCTTTATGGTATGCCATACAAAGTAGATGAGATTGCAGAACTTTCAATTAAGTATGAAATTCCAGTGATCGAAGATGCGGCCGAATCGTTGGGAAGTTATTATAAAGGTAAAAAATCAGGTACTTTTGGTGATATTTCTATTTTGAGTTTTAATGGAAACAAGATAATTACAACTTCTGGTGGTGGTGCATTGGTTTCTTGTGATCCTGAAGTTAAAAAGAGAGCTATTTTCCTGTCTACCCAAGCTAAGGATGATTTTCCGCACTATGAACATTCTCAAGTTGGATATAATTATAGTATGAGTAATATTTCTGCTGGGATAGGCCGAGGTCAGATGGAGGTCATCAATGAGAGAATCAAGCAGAGGCGATCCAATCATGTTTTTTACCAAGATAATCTTAAAAATTTAGAAGGAATTTACTTATTTTCTGAACCTTCTGAAGATTTTTTTTCAAATCATTGGTTGAATGTAGTTACAATTGATGAAGAAGTTACAGGTTTTTCGTCCGAAGATCTTAGAGTGCACTTCTTAGAGCATAAGATTGAGAGCAGAAACATATGGAAACCCATGCATCTACAACCGGTTTTTAGAGCTGAAAAATATTTTGGCGGAGAAATTGCATTGCAAATTTTTTCAAGAGGGTTATGTTTACCTTCATCCTCTTGTCTGTCCCATATGGATAGAGAAAAAATTGTTTTAGCGATTGAGAGTTTAAATCATGTTAAAAGTAATAAAATTTACTAGCAACGAGTATTAATAATTAGTACTTTTGCACTTTAAAAAAATGCAAATCTTCAATCAATTAAAGAAAATTATTTATAGAGGCGATAATGTCCTCAATATTTCCGATTTTCGTTATCTTCCTAGGTGGATTATTTTAATAATTGATCTGATAATTTGTGCTATTTCTATTTGGGTATCTTTTTATATTCTGCAAAAGCTTAATGTTAAGTTAACAGATAATTATTCTTTAGAGAGTAAATACTTGTCAATTTTGGTGTGTAATGTTATTCTGATGTATATGTTGAAAACATATGCAGGGATAATTAGACACTCAACATTCGTTGATATTTTTAAACTTTTTGTTGCAAGTTTTTTCACAGTCCTTGTTTTGTGGGTTTTTAACAAAATTTACTATTTTACGATAGGTAATGGTGAACGATTTTTGCTGACACCATTTTTGATCTTATATTTTGCTATATCGTTTACATTTTTATTTTTATTTAGGCTTTTTGTTAAAGAGTTTTTTTATTATGCAAAGGAGTTTCGAAGAAGTACTTTGAAGAAACGTATTTTGGTGTTAGGAATCGGCGAAGAATCAGTGGCAGTTGCTCGCGCTATAATTGATAATCCAAATTTGCCATATTATGTAACAGGATTTATTACGCAGAGGACTGATTCTAAGCGAGCAAAATTACTTGGAAAACCTATTCTTCCAAAATCGAAATTAGAAAAATCAGATAAAGATTATCTTGCTATTGATGGGGTAATATTGGTAAAAGATCAGATCTCAAAAAATGAGTTGAACTTGTGGGTTAATTTTTTTTTAGAGAAGGATTTAAAGATCTACAAAGCACCATCTGTTGAGAAACTTAGGGAAAATGAGTTAGAAAAGTCAATTAGAGTTTTGCAAATAGAAGATTTACTTAATAGGGAGCCAATTAAGATTGAAAATGAAGAGGTTAAGACAAGGCATAACAATCGAGCAGTTCTTGTAACTGGAGGCGCAGGATCTATAGGTAGTGAAATTGTAAGGCAGGTGGCACTTTTTGAGCCCTCAACTATTGTGATTGTCGATCAAGCAGAAACACCTCTTTATGAGGTGGAGGTTGAGATGACGGAGAAATTTCCGCAAATTAATTTTCAATTTATTATTGCTGATATTTCTAACAGGCATCGACTTGAGCCTATATTTAAAAAATATAACTTTTCAGTAGTATACCATGCGGCAGCGTATAAACATGTTCCTCTAATGGAAAGAAATCCAAATGAAGCAATTCTTGTCAACATTTTAGGATCTAAGAATCTATCTTTGTTGGCGAGCGAATATGGAGTAAATCGTTTTGTTATGATTTCCACAGATAAAGCTGTCAATCCAACCAATGTCATGGGGGCTTCAAAAAGAGGTGCAGAACTTTTCGTTCAATCACTTCAAAATTTGGAAGGGAATAAAACCAAATTTATTACTACTCGATTTGGGAACGTATTGGGTTCCAATGGTTCGGTTATTCCTCATTTTAAGAAGCAAATTGAAAGTGGAGGTCCAGTAACAATTACTCATCCAGACATTGTTAGATATTTTATGACCATTCCAGAAGCTTGTGAATTGGTTTTAGAAGCGGGAACAATGGGTAAAGGAGGCGAAATTTTTGTATTTGATATGGGAGAACCCGTTAAGATATTAGATTTAGCAAAAAGAATGATAAAGTTATCGGGTTTAGAACCTGATATCGATATTAAAATTATTTACACTGGGTTAAGACCTGGTGAGAAACTTTATGAGGAATTACTAAGTGATGAATCACGGACTTTGCCAACTCATCACGACAAGATAATGATTTCTAAAGATTCCACTATAGAATATAAAAATATTGATGAGCTCACAAGAGTGATCATTAGAGCCGCATTGAGGAGAGATAAAGTTGAAGTTGTAAGGCTTTTGAAACAAATTGTACCTGAGTACAAAAGTAAGAACTCTGTTTTTGAGGTTCTAGATCGGTAATTTATAGAGTATATTTGCAAACATTTTTAGATAAGATATGTATGAGGTTGTATAACATTTATTTAACTCTAATTCTTTTAGTTGTATTGATTAGTTGTAAAACTAAGACTAGCAGTGATGTAAGCCAAATTAATTACATGCAAAATTTGGAGCAAGTAGCTATTAATACTGCGCAAGCGAATAATCACAAAACAATACAAGTAGGTGATCAATTAGTCATTTTAGTTACTGCTAAAGATATGACCGTAGTTTCAATGTTTAATCAGAACTTTTCGTCATCTGAGTTATCACAAGGAAATGCCACGGGAAATATAAATCCTAGTGTTTCGCAAATTTCGGGACCAACATACATAGTTGATAGTAACGGATATATTGATTTTCCAGTAATTGGTAGACTTAGTACTGAAGGGAAGACATTAGAGGTGTTCAAAGAAGAGTTGTCAACTAAGATTTCAAAATATGTTATTAATCCAACAGTTAATCTAAGGCTAAGTAATTTTAAGATTACTGTTTTGGGAGAGGTAAATAAGCCAGGTCCTTATTTAATAAATGACACCAATGCTACTCTATTGAATGCTATTGGTTTTGCAGGAGATATAACAATGTATGGGAAAAGAAACGAAATTATTGTGGTTAGAAGTGTAAATGGAGAAATGCAAACAACTAAAATTAATTTACTTGATGCAAATTTTGCAAAGTCGGAGTTCTTTCAATTACAACAAGGGGATGTTATTATGGTTCCCTCAAACCAGAACAGAGAAAAACTTGCTAGACAAAATCCAAATTTAGGAATTTATTTATCTGCAGCGTCTGTCGCAATTGGTCTGATTGCAATTTTGGTTTCCGCAGTAAAATAATAAAAAGAAAAATTATAAAAAAGTAAGGCAAAATTTATAATCGATTTTTTGCAAACAAGAAGGAGCAAACTTAGGACATTAACTAACAATAAAATATTTAAATTAGTTAATTATGAAAACAGTAATCTATTTACAAATGATGTTTTTTAAAATGATACTTTAAACAGAAATTCAAAAGATGAGCGAAAATTATACTGAACAAAAAAATGAAATACATATCGTAGAATTATTAAAACCATACTTTAAAAGATGGTTTTGGTTTGTTTTGAGTATGTTTTTATCTCTTGTCATTGCTTACATTTTTTTAAAGAAACAAAATAAGATATACGAGATACAATCAACTGTACTTATAAAAGACAGCGAAAATAATACTAATTCACAAGATTTTGCAATTTTAAGTGATATTTCAGGACTAGGTAGCTTTGGTAGTAATGGAGTTGAAAATGAGATCGAAATTTTTAAATCCAAAAAACTAATGAAGACAGTTGTTAGAGAACTTGGATTAGAAACTGAAATTGTAAAATTTGATAAATTTAAAGACACGGAGCTGTACGGAAGTACACTCCCAATATTAATTAAAGTAATCAACGAAAAACCAGATGCGGGAATTCTTGACCCAATCACAGTATCTATAAATGATGATAGACTAAAACTTACTGGTGAAGGTATTACAGAAATTAATACTACATTTGGTAGAACAATTAGCTTACCTAATGCTAACATTATAATTTTAAAAAATCCAAAATTTGATGCTAAAAAAGGTAACATAAAGGAATTGGGAATAAACGTATCAACACTGGATGCTAGAACAAATTTGTACCAAAAATTATTGAATGTTGAATTAGTCAACAAAGATGCTACCGTAATAAAACTGTCAATGGATTATGCCCAGACAGAAAAAGCAAAAGCAATTATTAATAAATTGGTAGAGGTTTATAATAGAGATGCCTTAGATGATAAAAATTCAGAATCGAAGAAGACAGCCCAGTTTATTGAAGATCGTATAAAAGTTATTAGCGAGGAACTTGGACAGGTAGAAAATGAAAAAGAAAATTTCAAAGAAGTAAATAAAATTACTGACCTTGAAACTGAAGCAAAATTGAATATTCAAATGTCTGGTGATGCGAGAACTAAACAAATTGAAGTGGATTCTCAACTTGAACTTACTGATGCCCTTCTTGGATTTGTTACAAAACAGGGTTCTTATCAGCTTTTACCCACAAATATTGGGCTAGATAATGCAAGTGCAACAGCAGGTATTGCCACATATAATGAACTAATACTGCAAAGGAATAGACTTTTAGAAAATGCAACACCACAAAACCCTCTTGTTGTAGACATTAATAAACAAATCAATAGCATGCGATCTTCTGTTATTGAAAGTTTAGTGAAAAATAAAAGTGGTCTACAGATTGCACGCGACAATTATCTTTCGGAGCAAACTAATATTGCAGGAAAAATTTCTAAAATTCCTTCACAAGAAAAATTATTTAGAGGTATTGAAAGACAACAACAGATTAAAGAAAGTCTTTATCTCCTATTACTTCAGAAAAGAGAAGAAACTGCAGTTTCGTTGGCAGTAATTGCTGATAAAGCTAGGATTGTAGATTATGCATTTGTTTCTCCCTTACCAGTTTCACCAAAGCGTATGATTGTTTATGTAGCTTTTTTAGCAATAGGACTTATCTTACCAATGGCTTTAATATTTTTGTTGCAATTATTTAATAATAAAGTTAAATCAAAAAATGATATTGAAAAGCTTTCACATGGTAAAACTGTTATTGGTGAAATTCCATCATTAGAAAAAGGACAAGATGAAGTAGTTAAACTTAATGACTTAACGCCTTTAGCAGAAGCTTTTAGAATTGTTATTACTAATATGAATTTTATGCTTCCAAAGTCGAAGACAAGTAAGGTTGTTGTAGTGACTTCAACTATTAAGGGAGAAGGAAAGACATTTGTATCAGTTAATTTATCTCTTACATTAGCAACCCCACATAAAAAAGTGATCATCATTGGCTCTGATATTAGAAATCCTCAATTGCAAAGGTATAACACAGCAAGAAAAGGTCTCATTGGATTAACAGAGTACCTTCATGACGAAAGTGTAAAACTAGAGGAAATAGTCCATGTTAGTTCTTTCAATCCATACTTAGATGTTATTTATTCAGGAAGTATTCCGCCTAATCCTACTGATTTGTTGAGTAATGGTAGGTACGAAGTACTTATAGAAAATCTAAAACCTAAGTACGATTTTATCATTATAGATACGGCACCATTAATGCTAGTAACAGACACTTTTCTGATAGCTGATTTGGCAGATGCTACACTGTATGTTTCGAGATCTAACTATACAGAAAAGCCTTTGCTAGAATTTGCAAACAAACAAGTTGACCTTGGAAAAATAAAGAATGTGGGATATGTATTAAATGATGTAGCAAAAGACTACTTTGGTTATGGTAATAAGTATGGATATGGATATAGTGCTGAAAAAATAACTTTTTTTCAGAAATTTAAAAATAGATTGTTTTCGTAACTTAATATTTTTTTAAATAGAAAGGATAAATTATCGGTAGAAATTAATTGCGAGAAGATAAACTCAAAGATTGAAAAATGTAGGTTAATAAATAATGGATTGTTTCTATAATATCTCTTAAAATAGAGGAACTACAGATTATGATTTTTTAGATAAGAACAAATTAAACAAAATATTTTTAAATTCTAAATTTTCAAGTTATTTAATGTGTAACTCACATTGTACATTTTAATAAAATATTAAATATTGAAAATATAATTATTAATCAAAAAAAAAAAATATGTCAAAAATTGCTCTCATAACTGGGGTGACTGGTCAGGATGGTTCATATTTAGCAGAACTTCTTCTAGAAAAAGGATATATGGTTCATGGCATTAAAAGAAGAGCTTCTTCTTTTAATACGCAAAGAATTGATCATTTATATATGGATCAACATGAGAATCATGTAAATTTTAAACTTCATTACGGTGATCTTACTGATTCTACCAATATTATTAGAATTATACAAGAAGTGCAGCCTGATGAAATCTATAATTTAGGAGCAATGTCTCATGTAAAGGTTTCTTTTGATTCACCAGAATATGTTGCAAATGTTGATGGAATTGGAACTTTAAGAATTTTGGAAGCTGTAAGAATTCTTGGGCTTGAAAAAAAGACCAGAATTTATCAGGCATCTACTTCTGAATTATACGGAGGACTTGCCGAGAATAAAAATGAAAAAGGCTTTTATGATGAAAATTCTCCATTTTATCCTCGTTCACCGTATGGAGCAGCTAAAATTTATGGCTTTTGGATTACTAAAAATTACCGTGAAGCATATAATATGTTTGCTTGCAATGGTATATTGTTTAATCATGAATCCCCAAGAAGAGGTGAAACTTTTGTAACTCGTAAAATTACAATGGCTACTGCAGCAATCGCTCTTGGTAAGCAAGACTGCTTATATTTAGGTAACCTTAATTCTCAAAGAGATTGGGGGCATGCGAAAGATTATGTCGAAGCGATGTGGAGAATTTTACAACAAGATCAACCTGAAGATTATGTAATCGCAACAGGTGTAACTACTTATATTAGAGATTTTGTTATAATGTCTTTTGCTGAAGTAGGAATTGAGCTAGATTTTGAAGGAGAGCAAGAAAATGAAATAGCAAAAGTAAAATCTTGCAATAATCCAAACTATCAGTTAGAAATTGGGAAAGTTGTAGTCCGTGTTGACCCTAAATATTATAGACCAACTGAGGTAGATTTATTGATAGGAGATCCAACCAAATCTAAGACAAAATTAGGGTGGGAACCAAAATACGACTTGAAAGCGCTTGTGAAAGATATGATTACATCTGATCTTGTATTAGCAGAAAAACAAAAGGCGCAATAATGAATTTAGATAGTAAAATCTATGTAGCAGGTCATCGCGGTTTAGTTGGGTCTGCTATTTGGAAAAAACTTACGGAAAAGGGATTTACTAATTTGGTTGGAAAAACATCAACTGAATTAAATCTTGAGAATGAATTAGAAGTTACCAAATTTTTTGAGGAAGAGAAGCCGGAATATGTTTTTTTAGCTGCCGCTTTTGTTGGAGGAATCATGGCAAATAACACATTCCGAGCTGATTTTTTACTAAAGAATCTTAATATTCAGAATAATGTAATTAGTGCATCCTATAAATATAATGTAAAGAAGCTGCTTTTCCTTGGAAGTACGTGTATTTATCCAAAAAATGCTAATCAACCAATATCTGAAGATGAATTATTGACCAATACTTTAGAATATACTAATGAACCTTATGCAATTGCAAAAATTGCAGGACTTAAGCTTTGCGAAAGTTACAACATACAATATGGTACCAATTTTATATCTGTAATGCCGACGAACCTATATGGTCCAAATGATAATTTTGATTTGGAAAAAAGTCATGTTCTTCCTGCGATGCTCAGAAAAATTACGTTGTCTAAAGCTTTAATGGAAGGTAATTGGGATCAGATTCGTTATGATTTACAGAAAAGACCTATTAGTTTCTTAGCTACTGATGCTACCAACGCTGAAATTGAAGAAGGTTTAGCTAAGTTTGGAATTTTTAATAACAGAGTTGAACTGTGGGGAACAGGGCAACCTATGAGAGAATTCTTATGGAGTGAAGATATGGCAGATGCTTGTATTTATGTGATGGAGAATGTAGATTTTAATGATTTAAAACTTGATAAGTCTGAGATCAGAAACACACATATTAACATTGGAACAGGAGTAGATATCTCAATAAAGGAGCTTTCTGAACTGATAAAAAAGACGGTTGGTTATGAAGGCGATATATCTTTTGATTCTTCAAAACCTGATGGGACAATGAAAAAATTAACTGATCCTTCAAAATTGAATAGTTTGGGTTGGAAATATAATGTTGAAATTGAAGAAGGGATAAAGCAAATGTTTGCATGGTATCATTCTTGATTTTTTTGACATAATAAATTACTTAAATGAACTCAAAAAAAAATAAAGATATTTTTGTTAACTCTGAGAATGAAAGAAGCATAAGTCTAAAAAAAAATATTATCCTTTCTTACTTAACTAAAATAGTTAGTTTAGGTATTACTTTTTTACTTGTTCCATTAACAATTAATTATGTAAACCCTACCCAATATGGGATTTGGCTTACTTTGAGTTCAATTGTATCGTGGTTAGTTTTTTTTGATGTAGGCTTTGGAAATGGTATGAGAAATCGCTTTGCTGAAGCAAAGGCAAAGGGAGAAAATGAAATTGCAAAATCTTATGTAAGTACTACTTATATTTTCGTTGGTGTAATTTTTTTTATTGTTTGGGTGGTTTTCATTATATGTAACTTTTTTGTTGATTGGCCTAAATTAATTAACGCTCCATATACAATGAGTAATGAGCTTTTCAGTTTGGCAATAATTGTTGTATCTTTTTTTTGTTTGCAAATTGTGTTAAAACTGATTAATACAATTTTGCTGGCAGATCAGAAAGCTGGGCAAGCTTCATTTTTTGATATGCTAACTCAGTTATTAACAATTTTAATTATTTTTATACTAATAAAAACCACTAAAGGATCTTTATTATATCTAGCAATTGCTACAGGGATTGCACCTGTTTTAGTCTTTTTAGGAGCTTCAATTTTTTTATTTAATAAAAAATATTCAGAATACCGGCCATCATTTTCGTACTATGATAAAAAAATAGTATCGGATATATTTAATTTGGGATCTAAATTTTTTATTGCTCAAGCCTCAATGTTGATTATTTATTCAACTTCTAATTTAATTATCTCAAAAAATTTAGATCCTCAACAAGTTACAGTCTATAATATTGCATATAGGTACTTTTCAATAACATCGCTGATTTTTTCCATAATAATGCCTGCGATATGGAGTGCATTTACAGATGCATGGGTGAGAAAAGACACAGATTGGATAGAATCTACTATTAGAAAACTTATTTATGTATGGATCTTTTTATTGGTTTTAGGAGCAATACAATTTGTCATTGCAGACTTTTCATATAATTTATGGGTAGGCAAAAATGTTATTGTACCAAGCACTCTTTCATTAAGTTTAGCAATATTTTTTGTTTTTGGTAATTGGGCAAGTATTTGGGGGAATTTTCTAAATGGGGTTGGCAAAATAAAACTACAAATGTATATTTCAATTATTAAATGTATTATATTTTTACCATTAGCAACCATATGTGTGAAAAAATTTGGTGTTTATGGAATAGCAATAAGTTATTTAATAGTTGTTTTACCAGATGCAGTTTTTTATCCAATTCAAGCATTCAAAATACTGAGAAATAAAGCAGCCGGTATCTGGAATTCGTAGAGAATGAAATTGTGACTATAATTATGTAATTTTATGGATATAAAAACTTATTGATATGAAAAATATTGAAAGATTTTTTAGACTAATTGAAAGAATAAAGAGCTTCATAATAAAAAGCTATTATTCGGCAATATATCCTAAAATTAACTTTGAAGGTTGGAAGCTTGCGGGATATCCATATCTCAGATTAAAAGGAAGAATTAAATTTGGAAACAATGTTGTTTTAAATAGTAAGATTCAACATCATTATTTGGGGTTAAACCATCCTTGCGTCATAGACGTGTGGGAAAATGGTGTTTTGGAAATTGGTGATAATTGTGGCTTTTCTGCAATTAGCATAAGATGTGCAAATTCAATTAGTATAGGAAAGTATGTGTTATGTGGTTTCAATGTTACGATCAATGATACAGATTCACATCCGCTAGATTATTTACAAAGAAGAATTACAATAGAAGGTGCTTTAACTAAGCCAGTGATAATTGGAGATGATGTTTGGATTGGAGCAAATAGCATTATTTTGAAAGGTGTTACCATTGGTGATCGAAGTATTGTTGCTGCTGGTAGTGTAGTGACAAAAAATATACCTCCTGATGAAGTATGGGGTGGAAATCCTGCTGTATTTTTAAAAAAATTGTAGAGTCGGTTTTTTTTGAAATATAAAGATAATATTCTATCATATTCTTTTAAGAAAAAATTAAAATGAAAACAACTCAAAAATTAGAGTATAAATTTAACTATATTATTACTATTCATAACAAGGAAAATCTTATAGAAGATGTTTTGAATGGAATTAAAAAGTCATTAGGAGAAGGCTCTACAATTTTTCCTGTCCTTGATGGCTGTACGGATAGTACTGAAGATAAAGTTGATGAATTTAGTCATAGAAATCCTTTAATCAATATTAAAAAACTATATGCTGATGATGTACATGAGCTTATGGCAATTAACGTTGTGCTAAAACAAATCAATACAAACGAAAATAGTTTGAACGTTGTTCTACAGGATGATGTTGTACTAAACGAACCATTATTAGAATCATATCTTAGCAAATTATATTCAAAGTTTGATCAAAAGTTAGGTGTAGTCTCTTTGAGGCATGGAGGGAATATTTCCAAATTTCTTTTGAGCAAAAGAAGTTGTATTTTTCCTTTGATGGATTATGAAGAAACAATTTTTGGACATGGTGTATCAGGTAGTTTGCAAGATATTGAGGACGGTTTTTTTGTAAAAAAAGATATTGCGATCAAAAGTCCCATTTGCATCCCTACATATCTTGTTAGAAAAATAGGTATTCCTAATGAAGTTTATGAACCATGGGATGATGTTGCATACTGTTATGAGTCTCTTAAAGCTGGTTTTTTTAATGGGGTTTTGTCAATCAATTTTATTTCTGACAAAGATTGGGGAACAATGCGAAATAAGAAACAGCAGCAAAAACATGACAATATTGTAATCAAAAATTTAGACACATTTAGAAGTTTGAATAATGATACTTTTGCGACTTTTTTCGATAATAGATTGATTGATAAGCAAAAATATTTAATTTGGGAATCCACTAATAAAAAGGTTTCTCAAAAACGGTATTTAGGATTTTTAAAGAACAAGATAAGAAGGATTATTTATTTTTCAAAACTATTATTTAAGGAATGATCAAGGTTAAGTTTTTTCCATTGCAGGCTCACTCTTTAGCATTTGGCGGTTTTGAAGTTCAAATGTTGACACTTTTCGAAAATATAAAAAGACATGCAGCAGATAAAGTAGAAGTTGAGAAAATAGACGTTTGGTCTAGAGATTCTGACTATGATATTGCACATTTTTGGGGATTGGAGGCCGCAAACTATAATAATATTTTGTGGGCAAAGAATAGCGGTAAGAAAGTTGTAATAACAGTATTGCTAAGTTATTATGAAAGTGTCTTAAATTGGGGATATGATAAGGTTTCAAAATATATAGGTTACAAAAAATTTCAGCTAGAAATGTTGAAATTAGTGGATGCAGTTGTTGTATTAAATGACTTACAAAAATCCATTGGTGAGAAAAAATTCAACATACCTTCAGAAAATTTATTCATAATACCTAATATAATTCATGATAATTTTTTAAAAGAGAAAGAAGCAGGTGATTACAAACTTGGAGATTATGTACTTTGCGTTGGAAATATTTGTGAAAGAAAGAATCAAGTTAATCTTGCTAAAGCATGTGATAAGAACAAAGTAAAGGTCATTCTTGTTGGAAAAGTTTTGCCTGGAGAAGAAGGTTATGCAGATCAGTTAGATAATATTTGCGAAAGTTCTAACTTTATCACATGGATTAAAGGGCTTCCAGAAAATTCCCCCGAATTAATTGACTTAGTTAAGAATTGTCGAGTTTTTGCATTATTAAGTAAACAAGAAACCCAACCGATTTCAATTTTAGAAGCTGCCACATTTGACAAGCAGGTAGTTCTTAGCGATAGAAAATTTGCTTATCAAAGTTACTTTAGAGATTGTCAGAGAGTTAATGCAGATGATATTAACAATATTGTCAAGGGGATAAAAGAAGTATTTGCATCACCTGATTTATACAAAGTTGATGCGCGTTTTTTAGCGGAATTTGATGGTGAAAATGTTGTTTCTAAATATATTGAAGTGTATAATAATGTACTAAATAAAATGTAGTTTTTATGAATGAAAATTTGAAAGTCTCTATAATTACAGTCGTTTTTAATGGTGAAAAATCGATTAGAAGAACAATAGAGAGTGTAATAAATCAATCATATAAAAATATAGAATATATTATTATAGACGGGGGAAGTAAAGATGACACGGTTGAAATAGTTAAGTCTTTTGGAAACCAAATTAGTGAATGGATTTCTGAAAAAGATAATGGTATATACGATGCTATGAATAAGGGCATAAATATGGTAACAGGTGATATTATAGGAATTATTAATGCAGATGATTATTATGAACTAGATGCTGTACAAAATATTGTAAATCTTTATAAATCTGGTTTGACAATTTACCATGGAAGTTTGAGAAATATTACAGCAGATAATGAAGTATTCGTCAACCCTCCTCCAGAAGATTTAAGCAAACTCAAAAGAGGAATGGTTATCAATCATCCAACAGTTTTTGTTAATAAAGAAGTTTATCAGAAAATTGGGGAGTTTTCAACAAAATATCGTATAGCAGCGGATTGGGATTTTATTCTGAGAGCTTATCTCCATGGAGTTAATTTTATTAAAAGTAAAGATGTGATTGCAAATTTTAGTTTAGGCGGTGTTAGCGGAGCAATTACAAAATCATTTCTAAAGGAGTTAAGCGATGTTAGGAAATCTAATCAATTATTTTCTAACTTTGATCCTTATTATTGGTACGATTATATAAGATTTACCATCCTTGGAAAATATCTTTACAAACTACACATAATTAAAAAAAAACTGATTAATGGGTAGAAAACTTTTCTTTTTTCTCTTTTTAATATTGTGGTTATTGCCTCCAATAGCCCATTTTTTTCAGTTGGATTCTTATACATTTGCTACAGTATTTTGTGTTTTTTTGTTAATAATTTTTAGATTATTTTTTGAAAAACAGCTTACTTTTAGAAAATATTTTTTTAATTTTTTCTACTTAATTTTTTTTTGTATCTTAATTAATATTGCATTAACAGCACTATATTTTGAAAAAGAGTATGATTTGGTAAGAAGTTTATCTTCTTTTATTTTTATTTTTATTTTTCTCTTTGGAGCTTATTACTTTGCAGAAATAGTATCAAGGATACCAAAGAAATATTTCGATCGATTTTTTAGTCGAATGTTTCTCTTTTATATAATCATAATTATCATTTCTTTTTTCACAAAAGGTTTATTTTTGAAGTATGGTAAACCAATTTTTCCGTATACAGAACCATCACATTTAGCAATTTTTTTTGGTCCTATTTTTTGTTATAATGTTTTAAATGCTAGAAATCAAAGGAGGAGAATTATCCTGCTTATTGTAGGTCTTATCATTGCCATTTTGATTCAAAATTTAACTTTTTTGGTTACTGTAGTTGTATTGTCATTGTTTATATACAATGTTTATTTTATACCAATTGGTATAGTTGGAGGTTTGATCTTGTTCTTTTTTTCTGATTTGGAATATTTTATGTCTAGATTAGATTTTGCAAATACCAAAACGACCAATCTTTCTACATTAGTTTATTTAAAAGGATTTGAGCTTGTCCAAGAATCATTTGCTAGAAGCAATGGACTTGGAATAGGATTTCAGCAATTAGGTATTGTTGAATTAAAAACCGTGAGCCAACAAAGGATTATTGATTTATTAAATGGTATGGACTTAAACGCAAAAGATGGAGGTTTTTTGGCAGCTAAAATAATTTCAGAATTTGGAGTTCTAGGTATTATATTCTTGTTTTTTTATTTAGTTACTTTTGTAAAAAGTTGGTTTAGCTTTAAAAAGATTAATCTATCTGAAATTACAGGAAAAGATGCCATTTATTATTCAAGTGTTATTACCTTTTTTACTGAATTATTTGTCAGAGGTATCGGTTACTTTACTTCTACAGTTTTTTTATTTTTAGTAGCTTTATTCTTGAAGAAAGCAAAAAAATAATGTTATGAATAAAAAAGTGAAATTTGGATTTTTAATAATTGTTTGTCTTTTAAGTTTTTGTAGAATTTTTTCACAGCAAAAAGTTATAGTTCAAGACAAATATCTAAAAAATGATGTGACTTTCCTTCAGATTAACACAATTGACGAATCTAAGATTGATGGCATTGTATACATAAAGAAGGACAATAAGTACTATAAAAGAGTTTATGATGGTAAAATAAATGTGAAATGGTTTGGTGCGATAGGTGATGGTCAACACGATGATTCGAAATCTATTCAACAAGCATTAAATGTTGGTGAATCTTTATATTTTCCAGCAGGAAGATATAAATTTAATGGGAAAGTACCTTATCATGTTGAAATAGAGGGCGACGCTGGGAATACATATTTCTGTCCTGCTGATGCCAATTATCCCATTTTGATATATAATGTTAAAGCACCTTATTGGACATATTCATCTATAGTTTCCAAGATTGTTTTTGAGTCAGTTAATAAAAAAGGAATAGGGATTTCTTTTGGTCAAAAGAGTCTTGAAGATAAACAGATTTATGATGAGTATTCAGGAAATGTAGTCTTTAAAAATGTACTTTTTAAAAATTTTGAAAAGGCAGTTTTTTTTCCTTTTGGAAATATTGGATGCAACTTTTTTAGTTGTTCTTTCCAAGCTAATTATTATGGTATTTATTCATTAGACAATAAGGCGGGAGGTGATGTTATGCATGCTGGAAACAAAACATTTTATGGCTGTGAATTTGACTCTAATGAAGTAGCTGTTTATTTTAATAATCAAACTCAGGGTTTTGGAGGCGTTAGTTTTTATGATGTAATATTTCAAGCAAATACAGTTAATAGTTATTTTAATAGCAATAATACATATACTCCAATTATTTTTCAAAACTGTTGGGATGAAAAATTTGGTAAAGAACCAAAGTCAGTTTTAATTGATCAATATACTGGTGCTAATGTTAGTCAGAAAATGTATTCTGCAAAAGGATTTATTTTTGATGGAAAAAGTTCTACTTATATTTTTATTGGTGGTAGGATTATGGGGATGGATATTTTTGGTGATCAAATTTCAGTTAACTCTTATTCTTCTCAATTTGAGTTTCAGGTTGGTGCATCTGCTGAAAAATCTTCAGTTTCGGCAAAATCAAGTCTTAATCTTTATTATCCGTCAACCGATCAGGGAATCCAGTCTTTGAAAGGAATCAAAGTTGAAGGATTTCCGCAATTGTCGGCTTTAACTGTTTCTCCTAGTAATCCAGAATCAAGATTTTTTCCAATAGAGGATGCAAGGGGTATTTCTTCGGATCCAGAATTTTTTTCTGTTAATTTCAATAAACAAATTTCTCTAAGTGGAAGTTTTTCACCAAGAAATGCAATTGTTGAAAAGAACCTAATAGACAATTCTTTTTCAGATCGTATTAAATTAGATTTTTCGGATAAAAATCAATATATCTCTATAAATGAAACAAAAAAAAACTTAGAAAAAGGATATTATTTTATCTTGACAAAACTCAAAGTTAATACAGGAACACCCATAATACATATTTGGGATAGAAATGTGAATCAGTTTGTTAGATTTACACCAGTTTCGGATTCTCAATTTAGAACTTACTGCGCATATGGATATCTTTCTGGAAATGCAGATGTTTTTTTTGATGTAAGTTCTTTTGACGGTAAATTTGTCGATATGAATGTTTCTGAGTATAAAATTTATTATTTTAAAAATTTAGAAAAATTGAAGCAGTTCTTGAATACAAATTTTTTCCCAAAGTAGATTAATCATGATTTTAATTGATGCAATATATGTCAATGAAGGTGGAGGTAAAGTTCTTTTGGATTACCTTATTAAACAACTTGAAGAGACAGAAGAAACAATTTATTACTTGTTAGATTCTCGTGTTGAAAATAAGATACAAGATATTAAAGAGGACAACACTATAGAGTTTTTACCAGCTAGTTTTTTTAAAAGAAGTAAATTTTATAAAAAAAATAGACATAAATTTACCACTGTTTTCTGTTTTGGAAATCTACCACCAAATATTAGACTTAAAGCCAAAGTCATTACTTATTTTCATCAGTATTTATTTTTAGAACTTTCTGGTGATATGTCATTTTTGAAGAAAATGATTTATTCTCTAAAGATACTCGTATTGAATTCTATTAAATCAAATTCCAATTTTTGGATAGTACAGTCTGAATTAGTGAGAAATCAATTTTCCCAAAAATATAACATTTCTGAAGGCAGAATTTTAGTTATGCCTTTTTATCCTCAAGATAATAATTGTTCCGAAAAATTCACAAGGGAAAAATATTCTTATTTGTATGTTAGTAATGCGACGCCCCATAAAAACCACAAGAAATTGATTGATGCCTTTTGTTTATTTTATGATAAATCAGGTAAGGGTAGTCTAACACTTACGGTAAAAAATGATTACGAAGAGGTTTTCGATTATATACAAGAAAAACAAAAAAAATATCCAATACGTAATATTGGTTTTGTTGATAGAGAAGCACTTACGAAGTATTATCTCATGACAGAATACCTTATTTTTCCTTCTCTTACCGAAAGTTTAGGTCTTGGTCTTGTAGAAGCAATAGATAACGGATGCCAGGTTATTGCGGCTGATTTGCCGTATGTCTATGAAGTATGTGAGCCAAGTATTACTTTTGATCCATTCAAAACAAGTTCTATTGTTGATGCTTTATCGTTATCTTTGCAAGATAATGTAGTTAATTCAACATCAAAATTAAAAAATAATATAGAAGAAGTTATCAACTTATTGGTTTGTGATTCAAAATAAAAATATATTTGGAATGTTAGCTATTAAATTATGATTAATCTTATAATTTATTGATTAAATTTTTAGATAAATAAGTCTGAAAATTTTAAATGTATATTTAAAATTTATCTTAGTTTAACTAAGAAATGATTGAAATCTAAAATTCAATCTAGTGTAACCTAATCGTTGGTTCAGAATACCTTGTAAAGAATATATTACAATATAAATAGTTGAATATCCATTTTTATTTGCGTGAAATTTAAAAGTTGATTTAAGGCTTTTTTTATGCAAGAATATTGAGTTCGCTGTATGTTAAATTTTTTTTAAGATGAAAATATCAATAATTACAGTATGCTATAATAGTGAAAAAACTATTGAGGATACTATTAAATCTATTCAGTCACAAACCTATAATGATATAGAATATATTATAGTTGATGGGAAATCCAAAGATACTACTTTAGATATTGTTAGAAAGTATTCTGATACAGTTACGAAATTGGTTTCGGAATCAGATAAAGGACTTTATGATGCAATGAATAAGGGGATATTAATGGCTACAGGTGATGTAATTGGGATATTAAACTCGGACGATTTGTTTTGTGATGAGTCAGCCATCGAAAAAGTAATGAATATATTTAATGCCTATCCAAGTCTGGATTCAGTTTATGCTGATTTATATTATGTTGATCAAGAGGATACAAATAAAATTGTTAGAAAATGGAGAACTGATAAAAGAAAAAAATTTAGTAAGGGCTGGCATCCAGCTCACCCAACTTTGTATATCAAGAGAGAGGTTTATGAAAAATATGGACTCTTTGATTTAGAATATAAACTAGCTTCTGATTTTGAGATTATGCTAAGGTTTTTAGATAAATATAAGATGTCAACTGTTTATCTTCAAGAGTATCTGGTCAAGATGAGATTGGGAGGTGTTACCAATAAAAATATTAAAAATATTATTGAGCAAAATATTGAATGCATCAAAGCTTTTAAAAAAAATGAACTAAAAGTAAGTAAAATCTTATATCCGTTTTTGAGGGTTTTGCCAAAGCTAAGGCAATATAAAGAAAATAAATTGTAGTTGATTTAATAAATCATTAGAATTGAAATCAAATAATATAAATTAAAGTGAGAGTTTTATTTACTGGTGCAAATGGTTTTTTGGGCAAAAATGTTATACCAAAATTAAAAGAATATAACTTTGATATAACTGCCCTTGGTTTAGAGAATTCTGATATCATTTGTAATCTAGCAAAAGAATCTCCTGTTATAAAAGATTCATTTGATATAGTTTTTCATGCTGCCGGAAAAGCACATACATTACCTAAAACAGATTTAGAAAAACAAGAGTTTTATGATATAAACTTTTACGGAACAAAAAATCTTTGTCATTCCCTAGAAAATCAATTACCTAAACATTTTATTTTTGTAAGTACTGTTGCTGTATATGGGAGAGAATATGGTATAAATATAAGAGAAGATGAACCGTTACTAGGAGATACTCCATATGCGAAAAGTAAAATAATGGCCGAAAATTTTTTGCAAGATTGGTGTAAGCAAAATAATGTGAAACTAACGATATTTAGACCATCTTTAATTGCGGGACATAATCCTCCTGGTAATTTAGGAGATATGATCAATGCGATAAAAAAAGGATTTTATTTCAACATAAGCGGAGGTACAGCTAGAAAAAGTATTATATGGGTAGAAGATTTTGCGGATCTAATAAATCTGGCAACTCAAAATGATGGAGGAGTTTATAACGTGACAGATTCTTATCATCCTAGTTTTGCCGAAATTGCCTCTAGTATTTCAAAAAAAATTGGAAAAAATGAACCCAAAAATATTCCCTTGTTTTTTTTGAAAAATGTAGCATTTTTGGGAAATTTACTAGGTAAAAAGGCACCATTAAATACATTGAAATTAAAAAAAATTACAGAAAGTCTAACCTTTTCTAATGAAAAAATTGTCAAAGACTTTAACTGGACTCCCACAAAAGTTTTAAATAAATTATAGATGGAATATCCCTTATTACTATTTGTTTTTTTTTCAATATTGTTGATTTATTTCAAAATAGCAGATAAATATAATATAATAGACAAACCAAATCACCGTAGTGCACACACAGAGATTACGCTTCGTGGAGGAGGTATTATTTATCCAATATCATTTTTGATTTTTGTGGTTGCACAGTTGATAAATGGTAGGAATTTGTTGGAGCCAGATAATTTTTTAATTTTTGGACTAGGATTGATACTGATCTGTACCATTAGCTTTTTGGATGATATAATGGATTTGTCCAGTAAGTTGCGCGTGGCCTTTCATTTTGTTTCCGTGACTTTATTACTGTACTTTTTAGATGCTTTTTCACTATTTCCAATTTGGATAATTCCTATTTTTTATATTTTTATTATAGGGATGCTTAATGCTTACAATTTTATGGACGGGATTAATGGGATGTCTGGGTTGTACAGCTTATTAATGCTTTCTACCTTTTTGTACATTAATTCTAATGTTGTAGAATTTGTTAATCAGGATTTTATCGTCTATCCATTATTGGCATCTTTGGTTTTTCTTTTTTTTAATTTTAGAAAAAAAGCCAAATGTTTCATGGGGGATATAGGAAGTATTGGTATTGGATTTTGGTTGATTGCTTTACTAGGATTGCTAATTAATAAAACGGGTGATTATAAGTATCTTTTACTTTTTACCGTTTATGGGACAGAAGTCGTTTTTACAATTGTTGAAAGAATTGGGCTAAAAGAAAATATTTTTGAAGCACATCGCAGACATCTATATCAGCTATTTGCTAATGATAAGAAGGTTCCTCACATTGTTGTCAGCACTTTTTACTCGATGATTCAGTTGGTTTTAAATGTAATTTTGCTATTAACGAGTACTTCTCTAGGAATAGTTTTTGCAATGGTGGTTTTGCCAACCGCTATATTGTATTTAGCATTAAAATATATATTAAAAAAACAAATATCAGTTCAAAATAAATCATTATGAAACTTATAGAAACTCCGCTTAAAGACTGTTATATCATAGAACCTACCATTTTTGAAGATGAGAGAGGATATTTTTTTGAAAAGTACAATGAGAAAAAATTTGAAGAATTAACTGGACTTAATGGTCATTTTGTTCAAGATAATATCTCCAAGTCGTCCTATGGTGTTTTGAGAGGACTTCACTTACAAAAAGGGGAACACGCTCAGGCAAAACTCGTTTCTTGCCTTGAAGGTAAAGTATGGGATGTCGCAGTAGATCTAAGACCAGATTCTCCAACTTTTGGAAAATGGTATGGTATTGAACTGACGGCAGAAAATAAAATTCAGTTTTATGTTCCAAGAGGATTTGGACACGGATTTTCGGTTTTAAGTGAGACAGCTGTCTTTGCATATAAATGCGATAATTTTTATAATAAAGAGTCTGAAGGTGGAGTGTTATGGAATGATAAAGATTTGGATATTGACTGGAGATTACCTGAGCTAGATGTAATCCTATCCGAGAAAGATAGCATTCAACCAACTTTTGCTGAGCGAAATTTTTAGTAAATTCTATTTTGTTTTTATAGACTGTTTGGTGTGTATTACTCCAAAAGTTAGCATTTTTTTCTGTGACTAAAATAATTTGGAGGCTGAACCGTCTTTTTCCTACTAGAAGTTGGGTTAAATTCCTGTCTCTAAAGGGTGTTTTTTACAGTTTTTGTTTTGTAATTTTGAAGCAATAACCATTAAAAACACAAAATGAATACTAAATTTATTCTGTATGGGGATAATAATATTCATTTGGACAGCATTAAACTTATTTTAACTCAACATTATTATAACAATGAAATTCTGACTGTTACAGATGAATCCCAAATTGTAGATAAACTTGATGTAGATTCTTTTTTAATCCTCAATATCTCTTACTTTAATACAGCTGAAGCACTCGCTAAAGTTGAAGATTTTATTAATAAATTCAGTGGGATGCGGATCCTTATTATTTCTAAAAATTGCTATGTTGACCTTATCAGAAAAATGTATTGTGTGGGAGTCAAGGGATTTTTGGACTTCTCCTGTAGTCTAATAGATTTTCTAACTGCAGTCGACGTAATTTATAACAATAAGGTATACATTAATGACCAAGTTATAGAAGTAATTTTGTTAGAAGCTTTTGGTGTTGATGAAGCAAAAAAAACAAAATTTCAGCAAGAGGAACTGACAAAACGAGAAAGTGAAGTTCTTCATCTTATCTGTGAGGGTTTGACGAGTAAAGAGATCGCTAATCAGTTGTATATTAGCGTGCATACTGTGGAGACTCATAAGAGAAATGTAATGCAAAAATTTGATGTACGTAACTGTACAAGCTTGATCAAGTACGCTTATGAAAATAACCTTGTTAGCATTATTTGATTATTTTCTGGCACAAGCAACTATTCAACAAGAAAACAACAGGCTGTATTCACAAGGTGATACAGCCTGTTTTGTCTTATTTCATGTGGTCAAAAAAAAGTGTTAAAAACAAAACCATAAAAGTTCCAATA
>NZ_JBYVEB010000030.1:0-31118 GCF_058117085.1 Chryseobacterium sp. CG10_8
TTCTAGGTTTTTGTCAGATAAAAGTTTTGTAGCCTCACTATACTCTTCTCCAAAAATCCAAAGCATTTTTTCTAAAAATTTATGTAATTCCTTTCTTTCCTTTACATTTTTAGCAATCTCACTATATACTAACTTTTCTATGAATTCCAAATCTTCTTTCTTTTTAGCAACCTTATCAGAAAACTCAATAATATTTTCTAAATCTGTCCTTTCAAGCAATTCGGAAAATTTATTAGCAGTTTTGCTACTTAAATGAAGAATGTTTTTAAATATATTATCCAATTCACCATTAGAAATTGTCCTATCAATCAAAGGATATATTATTTCTCTTAATTTATTGTTTTCGTTAAGAAGGTTGTATTTGTTTTCAACCAAGTAAGCCAGTTTATCAAATACTACAACTTTAGATTCAGAACTACTATTTTTATTTTTAAAAGGATAGTATTCATCATTTTTTAGTTTGGTTGTGAAATTGTCAAACTCAGAATTTCTACCTTTATAAAATTCACTTACATTATCTTTAATAAACTGTCTAAAGTTTTTCCAATCCTCATCCATGTCATCTAAATCTATATTTCTATATAAATCAGTTGGAAGAGTGTTGGACTCTACATAAACATACCAACCACCTATCTTTGGACTTAACCAAGCAGCATCAAACTCAAAACCATTGGCAATTGTCTGAATACCCGCATTATTTGTTGTTAGAAAAACTTTTATTCTATCTATATTTTTAATTTGGATAAAATTAAATACTACTTTATGCTCAATACCTTTTAAGTCTGTGAATGGGAGTATTTTCGTAATTGGCTTATCAATAATAAATTGATTTGGCTCAACCTTATTGCCATTAATGTAAAAAGTTATATCCTTATTGAAGATTTTTAAAGGATATTTCTCAAAGATTGAATCTGCAATATTTTTAGGCAAAAATTTATCAATTAGCTTCTTTTTGGGTTCCTTATCAGTTATAGTGCTATCATAAAACTCATTAATGAAAACTTGATAATAAGTTTTGTGGTCTTTCCCCTCTAAAATAGTTTCGTCAGAATTTATTTCAACATCCGAAACATTAAGATTCTTTCCAAACATATTGAAATGTAACGGAATAATTGCCTTTGAAAATTCTTTAGACTTATCAGAATACCCAACGGTTTCTATTGTTATGTTTTTTCCTAATTGAAAAGCCGCAAATCTGCCAATACCTTTGCCACCATCCTTGTTAGTTGTGCCTATATCTAAAAGTTTTTTCTCTAGTTCTGTTGTATGAACACCATAGCCATCATCTTTAATTGTTAAACTTTTAATTAAAGTTGGTGTAATTTCTGATTCATGAGCATAATTTATATTTATCCAAATATTTTTGGCTTTTGCTTGAATAGAATTATTCATTAATTCACTAAAAGCGGCGAATGTGCTTATGTAATTAGCAAACAGTTCATTAACTAATCTAGAATTTGTTGTTAGTTTTCTATTCATTAGGATTGGATTAGGGGTAATTCAAATTGTAAATATAAGAAATAACCAAATTGTAAATCCTTTTATTATCAAATTTATATATATACATAACCGTCCTCGCTACATTACTTTAATTGAGATATTGATTAGGAAAAAAATACATTAGGATTCTTTATAGTAGTCTTACTGTTAATTTTACCCTAAAAATTTGAGTATGTAAAGACAATCCCCTCTATCTACATTTTGATATTTCAATTTAGAGTTTTTTTGTGTACCCTCCATAGTTTGAATTTAGGATTTTCAGTTGGTTTGTGAAATGCGGTTTTTTTATGAAAAACGATTGTTTTTGTGCAAATTTTGTGCAAATAAAAAAGAGTTACAGAAATTTAATCCATAACTCTTTGATTTTCAAGTGGAGAATACGGGAGTCGAACCCGTGACCTTTTGACTGCCAGTCTAACGCTCTAGCCAGATGAGCTAATCCCCCATAATTATTATACAATATTAAAGAAAAAAGAAGAAAGAACCAAGAGCCGAAAACCATGATTTTGGTTACATGATATATCTCGGTTCTTGATTCTCGTATCTTGGTTCTAAAAAACTATTTCCAACCACCCCCTAACGCTCTGTATAACTCGATTCCAGCGCTGAGTTTGGAGTATTCGGCATTAGCGATATTCAATTCTGCATTTAGTAAATTAACTTCCGCATTGATCACCTCTAAGTAGTTAGCCATACCATAGTTCACCAATTCCTGAGAATAATCTGCAGACTTTTTATAGGCATTTAATTCCTTTTCTTTAAGCTGAACAAAACTATCCTGCGAGGTATAAACATTAATTGCATCCGAAACCTCTTTCCCTGCCTTAAGGACAGTTTTTCTAAAATTAAGATAAGCGATCTCCTGATTTGCTTTGCTGACTTCGTAATTGGTCTTTATCTGTCTTTTATTGAAAATAGGCTGAGTTAGACCAGAAACCACGTTACCAAACAACGAACTAACACTAAAAAAATCATCAATTTCTAATGACTGTAATCCTCCACTCCCAGTAATTTTTAAGCTTGGATAGAACTGTGCTCTCGCAGAATTAGTCAATTCAAATGCACTCATCAGTCCATATTCCGCTTGTCGAACATCCGGTCTATTAGAAAGAAGATTTACAGGATATCCTAACTGCAAATTTTTAGGATAATTTTGATTTTCCAACTTGGTGCGTGCAATAGCCTGCGAAGGAATTCCCTTCAATTGACAAATAGTATTTTCCAATTGATTAATCTGTACATCAATACTCACCAAAAGGGATTCTGCATTATAAACCAAAGCTTCACTTTGTTGTACTGCAACTTCAGTGAGGGTTCCTGCGACTTTTAAAGCTTTCGTTGTTTCAAGATTCCTCTTTCTTAGCACAATCGTCTCGTTAATAATCCTTTTTTGCTCATCAAAAGTCAAAAGTTGATAATATGCCGACGCAATTGCTGCGACCAAATCACTCTTCACCGCTTTATGAGCTTCTGTTGTACCCAAATAAGTCGCAAACTGAGACTTCTCTTGCGCTTGCAATTTTCCCCACAAATCAATTTCCCAACCCAAAGTTCCAGTTAAATCAAACTGATTAGTATACCTTCTTTCGCCAATAATCTGACCAAATTGTGTATTAAGTGACTGAGTCTGAAATGTATGATTAGCACCAACCGAAAGTGTAGGAAAATAGGCCGTTTTACTTTGTTTGAGGTAAGATTCTGCGGAGACAATATTCTGAAGCGCAATTCTAATGTCCAAGTTATTTTCTAAAGCTTCAGAAATGTGCTTTTGTAGCAAGTTATCCGTAAAAAATTCACTCCACGAAATATCCGCCAGACTTGTGCTATCTTTTGGAAGCATATCAGTTCTATAGAGATTCTCGTTGACCACATCGTTCGGTCGTTCGTATTGATGACGACCTGCGCATGACCACAAAACTATTGCCGAAGTCAGCAGAAATATAATTGATTTTAAATGTACTTTTTTCATGTTTTCATTCATTTAATTAACTGAATTACATTTGTTTAAATTTAATTAAACGTTATTCTGTTAAATTCAGATCTTTGGGTTTAATAGGTTTCACCTTTTCCTGAAGATATTGGAAAATCACAAACAAAACTGGAATTACCAATAATCCGAAGAATGTCCCAATCAACAATCCTGCTGCAGCACCTGTCCCAATAGAACGGTTACCCACAGAACCAATTCCTGTAGCAAAAACCAAAGGCAACATCCCGAAAATAAAGGCAAATGAGGTCATCAAAATTGGTCTTAACCTCGCTTTTGCCGAATTGATAGCTGCCATCGCCAAAGACTCTCCATGCATTCTTCTTTGCACCGCAAATTCTACAATCAAAATCGCATTTTTCGCCAATAATCCAACTAACATAATCAATGCAATCTGGAAGTAAATATTATTCTCCAAACCAAAAATACTTTGTCCAAAATAAGCCCCAATGACCCCTAAAGGAAGTGAAACTATTACCGCCAAAGGCAAAATATAACTCTCATATTGCGCTGCCAAAATGAAATAAACAAATACCAAACTCAGCATAAATATTATCGCGGTTGACGAACCTGAATTAATTTCCTCTCTCGAAAGTCCCGTAAATTCGATATCATAACCTGTTGGAAGCGATTGAGCGGCGACCTCCTGAACAGCCTTGATGGCATCACCTGTACTATAACCATCCGCATTAGAACCCGTTACTTTAACTGAAGTATAAAGGTTATAACGATTAACTGATTGAGGACCAAAAACCTTCTCCAACGTAACAAACTGAGAAATGGGAGCCATTGCGCCAGATGAAGTTCTTACAAAATAATTATTAAGGGATGACGCGTCTATTCTCTGATCAGGAAGAGCCTGAACCATTACTCTAAACTGTTTACCGTACTTTGTAAAGTCAGTGGTATAAATTCCGCCAACATAACCTTGCATGGTACTCAAAATATCCGAAACCGAAACACCACTTTCTTTAGCTCGCGGCACATTAATAACCATTTCAAACTGAGGATATTTGGTATTAAAAGACGTTTGAGCGAATGAAATCTCAGGGCGTTGCATCAGAGCGCCAATAAAACTTTGAGAAGCTTGGTCCAAAGCCGTTAATTCTCCACCCGATTTGTCTAAAAGAACCATTTCGAATCCAGAATTGGAACCAAAACCAGGAACCGAAGGAGGTTGAAAGAACACAATTTTAGCATCTTTAATTTGGGCTGCTGCTCCAAACAGTCTTTTCGTAATTTCTTCCGCCGTTTGCCCTTCTTCGCCATTTCTTTCTTCGAAAGGCTTCAATCTAACAAACGCCAAACCAGCATTAGAACCATTACCTGAGAAAAATCCACGACCTGTAGAAATCGTAACTCCTTTTACTCCAGGAACTTGTTCAATATTTTTTTGAAGCTGTTTCAATACATTATAAGTTCTTTCTTGAGAAGCACCCGGTGGAAGTTCAACGTTGGTAAATATAATTCCACGGTCTTCGCTCGGTACAAAACCGCTTGACATATGAGAATTACTCCACCAAAAAAATACGCCACCTACCGCAAAAATGACCAAAGTAATCCATTTGTGTCTAAATAGATATACGAAAGCTCGTCCATAACGATAAGTTCCTGCATTGAAGGCTACATTAAATTTATAGAAGAACTTCTGCATCATATTTTTCTGCTGATATTCTTCTGAGCCATGATGTGGCTTTAACAAAAGTGAACATAGAACAGGACTCAAAGTCAACGCATTAACCGCAGAAATAAGAATCGCAACAATTAAAGTAATCCCAAATTGTTTATAAAAAACTCCCGTAGGACCCGTAATAAAAGTAACTGGGATAAATACAGCCGACATTACCAAAGTAATAGAAATAATCGCTCCTGTAATTTCGTCCATTGCTTGTACAGTCGCTTTTTTGGGCTCAGTAACTCCTTGTTCCATTTTGGCGTGGACTGCTTCTACTACTACAATGGCATCATCCACCACAATACCAATCGCTAATACTAATGCAAATAGAGTTAAAAGATTGATGGAAAACCCAAATAAATTCAGAAAGAAGAATGTTCCCACAATAGAAACCGGAACCGCAATTGCGGGAATCAACGTCGAACGGAAATCTTGCAAGAAAATAAACACCACGATGAACACCAAAATAAAAGCTTCAATCAGAGTGTGAATTACTTTTTCTATGGAAGCTTCCAAAAACTCATTCGTATCGTAATTGATGGTATAGCTAACTCCCTCTGGGAAAGACTTTTCAGCGCCGTCAAGATAGGTTTTAATGTCATTAATAATATCTTGTGCATTAGAACCTGGCGTTTGGAAAATCCCCATACTTACTGCAGGAAAGTTTCCATTTTCGCCTTTTCCAGCGTAAGAAAGAGCATCAAGTTTAATTTCAGCAACATCTTTCAATCGTAGAAACTGTCCATCTCCCAAAGCTTTAATAATGATATCTTCATATTGCGTTTTCTCCTTTAATTTTCCTTGATATTTAATAACATATTCAAAAGAACTTCCACTGTTAGAACCCAATTGTCCAGCTGCAGCTTCTCGAGACTGCTCAGAAATTGCATTGGACACATCGGTAGGATTTAGACCATAAGCGGCCATTTTCGCAGGATCTAACCATATTCTCATCGAATAAGATTTGCCGCCGAAAACATTAGCCTCTCCTACTCCATTAATCCTTTGTATCGCTGGAATAATATTGATATTCATATAATTCTGCAACCAAGTATCGTCCAGTTTTTTATTCTCTGAATAAAATGAAAGATACATCAACGCCGAGTTTTGCTGTTTCTGAACTACAACCCCAGAACGAGTCACTTCGCTTGGAAGCAAAGATGTCGCACGAGAAACTTTGTTCTGAACATTAACCGCTGCGATATCTGGATCTGTCCCTTGTTTGAAATACACTGTAATCGAAGCAGAACCATTATTACTGGCTGTACTTTCGATATATTCCATTCCTTCCACACCATTAACCTGCTCTTCAATTGGGATAATCACACTTTCCATAACCGTTTCCGCATTGGCACCAGTATAATTAGCTGAAATTCTAACTGTTGGAGGTGCAATATCTGGATATTGGGTCACTGGCAAGGTAATCAATCCTAAAATCCCTAAAATAACAATCAAAATAGAGATTACTGTTGATAAAACTGGCCTATCAATAAATCGTTTTATCATTAGAATACAGGTTTTATAGATTGAACAAGACTATCAAGATTCATGGGTTTAGGAATAATTTTGGCTCCTGGTTTAAGACCACTAATTCCCTGCGCTACGATTTTGTCACCTTTCTTAAGTCCAGATTTCAAAACAATCATGTTATTTACTCGGTCTTCTACATCGATGGCTGCATTGTTGACAGAATCTCCAACAACCTTATAAGCATAAACCATCCCTTGTTGCTCATAAGTTGCACTTTCTGGAATGACCAAGGCATCATTGTACAATTTAGGAAGCATAATTGTTCCGCTGTTTCCATTGCTAAGAAGTCTTTGAGCATTAGGAAACGACACTCGAAACTGAATACTTCCCGTAGCCTCATCTATTTGCCCAGTCACGGCTTCAACCCTACCTTTTTCGTTATACATACTTCCGTTGGCTAATTTTAACTCAACCATTGGCATATTTTTTAACTTTTCAGGAACTGTCGCACCATAAGAATCTTCGAGAAAATCCAAATATTCTTTTTCATTCATCGAAAAATAAGCGAAAACTTCAGAAGTGTCCGAAATAGTCGTCAAAGGAGTTGAATCCGTTGGTCCTACCAAACTTCCGACTTTCAAAGGAAGCTTGCCAATAACCCCAGAAATAGGTGCTCTAATAATTGAAAAATCTATATTGGCGTTCACTCCTTTATAGGTAGCTTGCGCTTGTGAAACACCAGCAATCGCTTGTTGTTTCGCCGCAATCGCTTGCTGCAATTGTGCTTGTGCTTTACTCAGATTGGCTTGTGCTGTTTGTAACTGAATATTACTAATGATATTTTTCTCTACCAATGGACGCAATTTGTTAACTTCCACTTGTGCCGAACTTACTGCCGCTCTTGCTGCGTTAACATTAGCTTCTGCTGCCGAAACATTAGATTGAGCAGCTCCAACACCTGCTTTTGCGGCATCTGCACTTTCGTTCAAAATATTAGTTTCCAATCGGAACAGAGGTTGTCCTTTGACCACGTATTGTCCTTCATCCACCAATAATTGGGTGATATATCCTTGGATTTTTGCCCTTACATCGTTGTTCACCCGTCCTTCTATGGATGCAGGAAACATCGAATATCCCGTCACATTTTTTGATTCAACTGTAACCACAGGGAAAGGCTTTGGCCCGTCCTGCATTGGATTTTCAGTTTTCTTACAACTCACCATTGCGAGTGTTATCGAAAATATTAAAACCGTATTTCTCATAATTATAGTTTGCTAAGCGATTCTTTAATGTTATCTATATTTTTTGTCAAAAGCGTTCGGTAAATCTCGTATCGTTCGAACAAAATGGTATCTTCGTTTTTGTTAAATTCATGGAGTGCGTCTAAAAGCTTTACCTCCCTTTCGAGTTTTGCTACAATATCCGTAAATCGTTGCTTGACGGAATCCTTGTTTATAATGAAATAGCGTTTTCTCTCATCAATTTTATTGATATCCTGAATCAAATTAAGATTCAAAAGCAGGTTGAGGTTAGTCGAAATCGAACTTTTACTCGCACAAAACACCTCCACTAACTCATCAAAGGGTATCCCTTTCTTCTCAAAATCAAAGGTGAGATAACCATGAATTTTAGCAGCTAAAGGCGGCAACTGATAAACAGTTCCGTAAAAATTAACCAGCTCTTGAAAAATATTTTCATCAATTTTAACAGATGAATTCATTTTATTTTTTTTGCAAAGATAATAAAAATTAGTTCTGAACAAAACGAACTAAATAAAAAATAATGATAATAGTCCCAAGTTCAAATCTGAACTTGAGACTAAAAAATAGATTTTGGATCTACAAAACTTGCTGTTAGAAGCTCTTACAACTTCTCTGGCAAGAATATCCTAAATCCAATCTTGATAGCAAAATTTTCGTTGTTTCCTGCAAAATTATCAGAACGATACGTTTTCCATTCAGGCTCTATGTAAGCGTTGTACTTGAATTTTTTTGCTTGAAAAATATAACCAATCCGCCAATTAAGAGGAAAATCAATCGCTTTGTTCTTGAAATCGTATTGCCAAAGAGGTTCGATCCCTGTGTATACCCCATTACTCCAAGTATAAAAAATATTAGGCTGAAAAACCATAGTTGCAACAGAACCATACTTGTCGTTTCCACTGACAGAAAAGAAGTTTTGCACAATATAGTACATCTCCCAAGATCCAAGACTTTTGATGGTAACTGTAAAAGCAGGCCCCAATAACCATTGCTTTCCACCAAAATACTGATTTTTGGCCGTTGGAATTTGTAAATTATATCCTAAACCCCAATCTCCCCATTTTCTTTCTCCAAGAATAAAAAACTGATTCCAAGTAACATTACCAAAACCGCTTCCATGAGGAGGATTAGTATTATAATATGCAATAAATCTTAACAATTGCTTGAATGGAATAAATCCTTTTTTGACAGGAATAATCATTCTTAATCGAAATTTTTGACCTACTTCATCCGTGTCTTCATAATTGGTAACAACCTTTTCCTCCAATTGAATTTGCCAAAGCAAGGTAGAAGGATTAATTACTTGTTTTGACAAGTCAACAGAAGTCTTGGAAAGAGAGTCTGATTGTGCATAAAGCATAGGAACACTCACGAAAAGTAATGCAAAAAGCATCACGAACGAGTAAGTTCTTGTTTTCATAGTTATAGTTTTTGGTTATTAGTGATATAAAGGTAATAATAAAATTATAACCTTGGCCTAATTTCCAAAAAAAACTATATGTAATGATCTATTATTCGTGAGTCTGACTTTTCCAAAAAGAAACAAAATCTATTGCGATTTCATGTGGTAATTCTTTAAAGTTGTCGTCATAATAGATTTTCTCAAATTTCTCCGAAGCCAATGCCCAAAAAGAATACGTTTTGTTTTTATAAAAAATAACACCGTAAGATTTTGCCAAAGGACTATCAATACCATCTTCTTGCTCGTCAACAAAATACAAAAACTCACCATTTCCATCTTTATCCATGTCAACATATTTCATTCTATTATTAACAAAAGACAGGGAAAGATTGACAGGATGCGAAACTTGAAAAACAGCAGTTCTTTCAAATGTTTTATTTCCTTTATCCGTAAATTTTTCGATGTACAACCAATCGTCAGCGGCTCCTTTTGTATTTTTGCTCACCACAATATAATTTTCAGAATTGCGGTCGTTGAGTCCAATGGCATACAATTTCCGATCACCGGTGAAAGGAAGATCTTCTTTAGTCAAATTAGTTGTAAATCCGGAAATAACGGTAGTAATCTGAGCATTCGTAACGATAGACATAAGTATCATTACGAAAAAAGTCAATTTTTTCATTATCTATGTGTTTTTACCGCAAGTTAATTATTTTTACCTTAGACCAAAATACAAAACCAAACGATGAACAGAAAAGTAATAAATATCATCTCTGCTTCTATTTTAGGAATGATCATAATCTCAAGCTGCGAAAGAAAATCAAAAACGACAACAAGCCAAGCTCAAGCAGAAATACATAATCAAAAACAATCTGCAAAAGTGGAGACAAAAGCGACTACCGATTCTACTTTGATGGTGCTGCAACAAATTGAGTCTCGAAAAGAAAAAGTTCTTCAAAAACTAAAGCAAAGCTCACCGCAACAAGCCAATCAACTTTATGAAAATTTGGTCAAAGAAAACATACCCGACATTGAAAGGCTCAATCAATTAGAATTCAAAATTTCTGAAAATTATTATTTCTACAACACCGAAAAAAAACCAAAAGAAGTAATCCACGAAGAAGCTTTATTAGGCAAATACGGAATCGAATTTTGGGAAGTCGGTGAAGGCATCACAGAAGTCCGAACAAAGCATGATTATTACGAAAAGATATTTCAAAATTATGTTAGTCCAGATTACAAAGAATACATCAGACTTGTTTCGAGAGATGAAGCGCAATTATTTGCTGCAGACGCAGGAATAAGCGTCCGTCTTTCTGAAGTCACCCAAAGAACGATTAATTGGGAAAATTTTATTAAAAAATTCACAAAAAGCCCCCTCCTTTCAGATGCTAAAGAACATTACAAAATGTATCTTTTTTGTTCCCTATTTGGATTGGACAACACCCCAACGAATGAACATTCTGATGGTATGTTTTATCCAGAAAACAAATTAGAATTCCAAAGGATTCTAAAAACTTACCCCAATAGTGAACTTGCCAAATACGTAAAAATCATGTTGAACAACCAAGGATCTTCTCTTGAAACAACACAAGATAGATTAGCAGAAGAATTCCAAGATTTGGATTGGGAAATAATTTGATTAAAATCCTATCCAATTCGGATTTGTTATCATACATTTGCAGCCCTAAAAAAATTCCAAATAAATGAAATTTACCTTAGAACAAATCAATGGACTAAAATCTGAAAGCAAAGGTGGAAAGGACTTTCCAATGCTTATTCAGAATTTTAAAAACATAGGAGTTAATCATTTTATTACCTACGTTGAAACAGGTTACACCGAATATTTTGACGGCGAAAACAATTCTATAAAATCAGATGCTTTGTACGATACAAAAAACATTTCGGAAGCAGCAAATGGAGAAAATTTTGAAAAACAATTAAGATTGCACCAACAAGGCGGAACCGATTTCTTCACGTTTTGCCAAGATTGTGCAGACAATGGAATCGATAATTGGATTGTTGACCTTCACAAAATGACTTGCATTTATCGCACAACAGACAATCAAGAAATTTTAGTAGAACAAGTACCGTCCGTCTAATTCTTTCAATATCTTTGAATAAATCCAAAACCATATTACAAGCCACAATGAAGTTGATTGTCAAAAATGGACTTCATGCGGTGACATTTGCAGATATTTCCGAAAATGCAGGTGTGGGGATGGGAGCAATTTATCGAAGATTCAAAGACAAGGAAGATATTGTTCAACAAATTTGGATAGAGCAAAAAAAGCAAGAAGCCGATTTTACTTTTAGAAATTATCAAAACACGGGCAGTGTAAAAGAATGCTTCTGGTATTTATGGGAAAGAGTCATTCAATATTTTTTAACTCATGAATGTGAGTATTATTTTTCTTATCATTTTGCTCATTCTCCAATTTTAACAACTGAAATTCATGACCAAGCTATGCATGAATTCATCAAATTTGATGAAGTTTTTCAAAGGGGAATTGAGGAGAATTTATTTAAAGAAAATTTAACTGCTAATCAATTGAGGCTCTATACATTTAGTACCGTTAACGGGTGGATTTTATGGACAAAAGATGAACAGCTAGAGTTTACCAAAGAACGAATAGAACTCTTCCTGCAAATGGCGTGGGATGCTATTAAAAAATAATTTTAAATAAAAACGGAATAAATATTCCGTTTTTTTAATTAGCTTTGCCGCTCAATATTTAAAAATCAAAAAAACATGAGCAAAATAGCTGTAATTACAGGCGGGAGTAGAGGTCTTGGAAAAGACATGGCAATCAATGTTGCAAAAAAAGGTATTGATATCATCATTACATACAATAGCAACGAAACAGAAGCACAACAAGTCGTTTCAGAAATCGAAAATTTGGGTCAAAAAGCAGTTGCTCTACAATTGAGTGTTGACAACCAAAATGGACATGCTGAATTCTTCACAAAACTTCAAACAATTTTAAATGAAAAATTTGAGGGTGCTAAAGTTGATTTCTGGGTGAATAATGCAGGAATTGGTTTACCAACCACTTTTGGACAAACTGATGAAGCAACTTTCGACACTTTGATGAATATTCATGTAAAAAGTCCTTACTTTTTGGTTCAAAATGCCATAAATCTAATGAATGATGGTGGTGGAATTATCAATATCGGAACTGGGTTAACTCGTTTTTCCATGGTTGGATATTCCGTTTATGCTTCCATGAAGGCAGCTCTAACTACCCTTTCTCAATATTGGGCTTTGGAATTGGGACCAAGACAAATCCGTGTCAACACAGTAGCTCCTGGCGCAATTGCTACCGATTTTGGAGGTGGTACTGTACGAGATAATGACCATATTAATCAACACGTTGCCAATATTACTGCGTTAGGACGTGTTGGAAATGCTGACGACATTGGAAGCGTAGTCGCGTTTTTATGTACTGAGGATGCCAAATGGATTAACGGGCAACGCATTGAAGTTTCTGGAGGAATGAATCTTTAAAACTTCCTTACATTCAGACACCTAATTTATAAGAAAGAATGTGCGGAAAGCTCTTTTCTGCACATTTTTTATTTTTAGTATTTTTGCCCAATAAAAAAACACCGTTGAAAACTAAATACCAGCAAGTCCACGATTATATTAATAGCAACAAATACGAATTTTTGTTATTTGGATTGACGCAGCATTTATTTATTTCCATTTTTCTGACGGATTTGGTTTTTTATGCAAAGATAATTTGGCCCATTAATATGATCATTTTGGGAGTTACCAGCGTTGGAATTTTCAAGGAGAAAAGCGTCGGTGAAAGAATTATCAAAAACATTCTTTTAGCTGGGGTCATTTTACTTCCTATTAGTGGAGGTTATTTTCTGAATATCCACGATTTTCTCATTTCAATAAGTTTGCTTTACGCGGTGTTTTTCGGATTCATATTTTTTGAAGTCTTCAAATTTTTGGTAAGACCCGATGAATTTACCACTGATGTATTATCGGCCTCTGCATGCGGTTATCTGTTGCTGATTGAGATTTTCGCATTCCTTTATCAGTATTTATTTTACTCCAATCCAGATTGCTTAAATATCGAAATTCATAGAACTGCTTCTGAAATTTTTACGGACTTAGTTTATTTTACAACGATAAGTCTTACCACGATTGGATTTGGAGACATCTTACCAACAGCACATTACACCAAATTGATTACCGCTTTGGTAGGATTAATTGGTACTTTCTACACCGTCATTTTAACTGGAATTCTGATTAGTAATTTTGCTCCAAAAATGATTAAAAACAACAGAAAGCATCTAAAAAAGATGGCAAAGGAGAGACAACTAAAGAGAGAAAATGAAGAGAAGCAGAAAAATGACTTCCAATAAAAATCTCCAAAAGCCATAATTCAACTTTTACAACAATCAAAAAATGTATACAAAAAAAGTATTTCCCTTAAAAGAAATGGCACTATGGACGCGCTATGAAACCTTTTTATTCCTCTTTATTTCCATTGTGGAAGTTGGTCTTTTCATATATTCTGACCATTTGATTCAATTCCCTTTTACTCCAGTAGCTTTAATTGGTACCGCAGTAGCCTTTATTCTAAGTTTTCAGAGTAATGCAGCATACGGCAGAATTTGGGAAGCTCGTCAAATTTGGGGCTCAATCGTTAATTCATCCCGAACATTGGGAATGATGGCACAAGATTTCATCAATAACGATCATGCTAAAAATCCAGTTTCAGAAGATGAATTGTACCAAGAAAAAAAGACGGTAATCCATCGCCATATTGCCTGGTTAACAGCGTTACGTTATGCAATGCGTCAGCCAAGAGTTTGGGAATATGTGATGAACGAAAAAACCAACAAAGAATGGGCGAACATGATCTATGTTCCAGAATTTAAAGAAGATTTTGACCAAACTATTAAACCTTACCTTAACGAGGAAGATTACCAATACATTTCTAATAAGGCTAATAAACAAACGGCTTTACTGTATCTTCAATCCAACCATTTAAGAAGACTAAAAGAAAAAGGGTTGATTTGGGAATTTTCGTTTTTAGAATTAGAAAATGTCTTGGAAGAACTTTTCACACATCAAGGAAAATCCGAAAGGATCAAAAATTTTCCTTACCCGAGACAATTCGCATCATTAATGTATTATTTTACTTGGATATTCTTGTTAATTTTACCCTTATCAATAGCTGCTCAATTTGGAGAAATTGCCGTTAAAATATCAGAAAAGTCTAATATCGTTTGCCCTGATTGGATTGTGTGGTTTGCAGTACCGTTTTCAGTGGCTGTAATGTGGGTTTTCTATACTTTGAACAGAATCGGAAGAGTTGGTGAAAACCCTTTCGAAGGTTCTGCTAACGACGTTCCTATTTCAGCTATTGCAAGAGGAATTGAAATCGATCTTCGTCAAAACTTAGGCGAAAAGCCTGAAGACATTCCTAGAGCTTTTGAAATGAGAAATGATACGCAAATGTAGGGTAAGGTTGAGGCTAAGATTTAGATAAAACATTCATTATTAACTATTAATTATTAATTCAAAAAAATATGGATTTAGAGAAAATTTTTGAAAACAACGAAAAGTGGATTGCGGAAAAAACGCAACACGACCCTGAATATTTTGAAAACCTAAACAAAGGTCAGAAGCCAGATGTTTTGTACATTGGTTGTTCCGACTCTCGTGTTACAGCAGAAGATATTATGGGATTACAGCCAGGTGAATTGTTTGTACACCGTAATGTAGCGAATGTGGTTAATGCTATTGACCTTAATGCTCAAAGTGTGATTAATTATGCTGTAAAGCATTTAGAAGTTAATCATATTGTGGTTTGTGGTCACTACTCTTGTGGTGGCGTGAAAGCTGCCATGGAAGCCAAAGACCTTGGAATCTTAAATCCTTGGTTGAGAAACATCCGTGATGTTTACCGCGCTCACAAAGATGAATTAAATGCTATTGGCAATGAGCAAAAACGCTATGACCGATTAGTAGAACTGAACGTAAAAGAGCAAGCGATAAACGTTGTTAAAATGGCGGCGGTTCAGAAAGCGATGAGAAAAAGAGATTTGCAAATTCACGGTTGGGTTTTCGATATCAAAACAGGCAAACTAATTGATTTGGAAATCAACTTCCAAAGAATCTTAGCTGATATTATGGAGATTTATAAACTGGAAGAGTAATAAAAATCCGTAGACTATCAAATTGAGAATCCGCTTCATAAATGAAGCGGATTCTTTAGTGAATTATTCCACTATTCTTTAATCCAAAAAAAATCCTCTGTTAATCAAAGATTACAGAGGATTTTAGTACCCAGTGCCGGAATCGAACCGGCACATCTTTCGATACTAGAGTTTGAGTCTAGCGCGTCTACCAATTCCGCCAACTGGGCTTGTAATTGGGTGTGCAAATATAGAACTTTTATTCTTTTTCAAAAATATTTTTTTAGATTTTTTTTAAAAATTTATTTCTAATCCATCATAAGCCATTTCAACACCATCTGGTAACTCAGGATTCTCCTCCTGATAAGTTCCAAAGTGGTGACTAATGTGGGTTAAGTACATTTTATTAGGTTTCAGTTCATTATACAATTTCAAGGCATCATCCAATATAAAATGAGAGGGATGCGGTTCTGTTTTTCGCAGTGCATTCACAATAAGATAATCAAGATTCTTGAGCTTCTCTTTTTCTTCACTAGAAATAAAACTGGCATCAGTTATATACGCTAAATTTCGAAATTTGAATCCTAAAATAGGTAATTCAAAGTGCATTACCCTAATTGGCAGCACCTCCAAATCTTCAATAAAAAAATCTCCCTTTATTTCTCTTAAATCAAATGATGGGGCTCCTGGATAGCGAACCGTAGCAAACGCATAAGGGAATCTAGTTTCAATCTCCTGACCTACCCTTTTCAGGCAATACATGGGGATCTCTTTTTTTCTTTTGAAAATTAATGGGCGTAAATCATCGAGACCAATCACATGGTCATTATGTTCGTGGGTAATAAGCACAGCATCTAATGAACCAATGTTACTTCTTAACATTTGCTGTCTAAAATCGGGACCGCAATCAACCAAAATACGATGATTACTCTCGGTCTCCAATATAACCGAAGAACGAAGTCGATGGTCTCTTTCGTCCTCAGACGAACATACCTTGCAAGTACATCCTATGACTGGAACTCCCTGCGAAGTTCCTGTTCCTAAAAATTTCAACTTCATTTTTTGAGGTTGGTATTAATTTTGGTAAATTTACAAAAAAATCGAAGATGCCTCTAACAAAGCAAGAACTTACCCCTAAGCAGAAAGCATTGGCTATTAATCTGGAGCCAACCATTTACGGAACATTTGCCGAAATTGGAGCAGGTCAAGAGACTGTTCGACATTTTTTTCGTGCTGGTGGAGCTTCTGGAACCATTGCAAAGGCAATGTCCGCTTATGACAAAGATTTTTCCGATGCTATCTACGGAAAAGAGCCTAAAAACAGATATGTCACGCAGAATCGTCTAAGAAAAATGCTTCAGTACGAGGTTGCGCTTATGGAGGAGCGACTTTCTCCTGAAAAAAATCCTGGTAAAAAATTCTTTTCTTACGCCAATACAGTAACCACCATTAATTTTGAAAAGACCGCCAAAGGTCATGGTTGGGTCGGCGTAAGATTCCGTTTAAAAGAAAATCAAGACTACAACGAGATTGTTCTTCATATTAAATTTAAAGAAAATAATGCAACTCTTCAACAGGAAACTCTTGGTAATTTGGGGGTTAATTTGATTTATGGTGTATTTTTTTACAGTGATAATCCAAGACGATTAATTGACTCATTATATGATGATATCGATTTGGATGATTTGGAAATCGACATGATTGACTTTAGTGGACCAGCTTTTGAATATGTTGACAATCGACTAATGTCATTACAATTGGTTAAAAATGGAATGACCGAAGCGGTTATTTTTGATTCGACTGGGAAAAACAGACTTCCATCTGATTTATTATACAAGAAAAATATTTTTGCGGTAAGAGGAAGCTTTCGTCCTGTGACCAATGTGAGTGTTGATATGTTCGAAAATGGACTGAAAATGTTCGAACAAGATACCAACTGTACGCAAGAAGACACCGAAGTACTTTTTGAAATCACCATCTCGAACCTTAGGACAGATGGATATATTAACGAGAGAGATTTCTTAGACCGTGTGGACGTTTTAGCTAAGCTAGGTTACACTGTATTGATTTCTAACTTCTCTGAGTATTACCGACTTATCGATTATTTCGCTGAATTTACAGGAAAATATATTGGTATTGGAATGGGAGTTAATAACTTACTGATGGTATTTGACGAAAGTTATTATAACAATCTTTCGGGTGGTATCTTGGAAGCTTTTGGAAAATTCTTCAGAAAAGATATGCGGGTGTACCTTTATCCATACAAAGATCCAATTACTCATGAACTTTTGGACTCTACCAATCTTAAGGTTAATGATAATTTGAAAGAATTGTATAAATACTTCAAACTCAATAATAGAATTGTGGATATCAAAAATTACAATCCTGAATATTCTGAAATTTATTCTAGAGAAATTCTTAGAAAAATTAGTTGTTGCGAAAGCGGTTGGGAAAAACAACTTCCTGAAGGTGTAGCAGATATGATCAAAGAAAGAGGTATGTTTGGCTACAAAGAAGAAGTCGAACTCAAAGAATTCACTTAATAACACATTACAAATAAATGTCTGAACTTAAAAAAAGACTTTCTACTATTATAGAAAGCCCAGCAATAGATACTGAAAACAAACTTCAAAAAATCTGCGTTCTTCTTGACCAAGAGAAAGAATATTTTAATTGGACAGGATTCTATTTCAGAAATGGAGACAAAGAAGAACTCATCCTTGGTCCTTATGTTGGAGCAGAAACAGATCACACTATCATTCCCTTTGGGAAAGGCATTTGTGGGCAAGTTGCCGTTTCTAATCAGACTTTTGAAGTTCCAGATGTATTGGAGCAAGATAATTATTTGAGTTGTTCAATCGATACCAAAGCAGAAATCGTTGTACCAATCATGAAAAATGGTGTTAATATTGGACAAATTGATATTGACTCTCATACTTTGAATCCTTTCACAGCAGAGGACAAAGAAATGCTCGAATGGCTTTGTCTTGAATTAGGAAAAATCCTCTAGAAATCTGAGTTAATTGTTGGGATAACCTCTCTCGAATTTGTAAACAAATAAGTGATAGCCTTCTTCCATTGGGAAAATTTTGTAAGGCTTAATTTTTGTCAAACCTAAACTTTGATGAATAAATCCCTCTGCTTCAAATCTCGGCTCCAAAGAGCCTAAAGACTTGGAGGCCACTCCAATAAAGACCACTTTTTTATCCATCAGATATTGTCTGTATTCTGCAGAATTGCGGCTTTTCTTGGCAATTAATAATTTGGCATCGTTAAGCCCAAATCCGTCATAACATATCGTCTTGGAAAAATAAGCAGTATAACCAGCATCACAAACCATAATAGGCTGATCTTCTTTTGTTAAATCGACCAGTTTCTGGTAAGCACCGTATGTTAAAGGATTATAGGTGATAATATCTTTCTTGAGACGATAAAAATTCCCTGACAAATCAAGCATTCTCAAAACAGCAAAAATCCAAATTGCATAAACAATATATTTCGAGAATTTGATTCTTTCTATTTGTGGTATTATCACCGGATAAACAAGATAAAGACTCAGTAAAGGAAAATAATATCTATTAAAAATACCTGATGAGTAACTCTGGACATTAAAGGTATAATAGAAAATAAAAATATTAAACGGAATCAACAGCAAATACTTTTTTCTCTGAAAGAGCGTGCCAAACACAGGAACAAAGATCAAAAGTAACCCCAAATAGACAGACAAATGCTGAAAATCGTAGGTTCCAAGTTCGGATTTATAAATAAAAGGAAGAGGAATATAGAAATCAAAGTAAACCAAATAATATATCACGAAAATAAGTCCTCCTATCGCTGAGAACAATACCCTTCGAAAAAATTCGCGAGAAAATAACTTGGAATCCAAAGTCCAAAAAATCAGAAACAAGCCATACTCTGGCCTAATTAGCAAAAGCAGAATTGCGAAATAATTAAAAGATTGATCCCAATTTTTAACAAAAAGATACAAAACAAATGCTGCTAAAACCGTTTCTAATCCATGTAACGAATTGAGATAAAGCCAATAAACAAAAAAACAAGCAAGTGAAAAATTAAAAAAACTTAGCACCAACTGATCTATCTTGAATTCTAAATTTTGTACTAATTTATAAATCAAAAAAATACCCAAAAACAAATTAAGCCAAAGAAAAGAAAATTCGGGTTTCCAACCGAAAAAATTCAACAAGGCTAACATCCACATCCACAGCAGGCTGGTCTGTCCATTACCTTGATACGAAGGATCTAGATTATACCATGGTTTCCCAAATTCGGAAAAATTCTTAGCATACTGAAAGGTAATATAAGAGTCATCTATGATAATATTGGTCGAAGTCAAACACAAAATGACATAAACTGCTACCAATAAAAAAATAAGTAAAATTTTGAAATTTTTAGAAACCATTTGCATAAAAAATTGCTCTTAAAATGTAAATATACAGAATTCTAAAGCAATTTACCCGAAAGGAAAAGTCCTGCAATCGTAAAATAGAAAATCAAACCAGTAACATCCACCAAGGTTGCTACAAACGGCGCAGAAGAGGTTGCGGGGTCCAAATCAAACTTCTTCAAAATAAATGGAACCATAGATCCAGAGAGCGTCCCCCAAAGAACAATCATCATTAGCGAGAAGGCAACACTAATCCCTATAAAAACCCAATATTGACCGTAATCAAATATCCCTGTTTTTTGCCAAAGCCAAATTCTAATGAATCCTATCACCCCCAAAAGCGAACCTAAGAAAAGTCCAGTAATAAGCTCTTTTTTCATGACTAACCACCAATCTTTTACTGTTACTTCCTGTAAGGCCATAGCACGAATAATCAGCGTAGCAGCCTGAGACCCAGAATTACCCCCACTCGAAATAATTAATGGAATAAAAAGCGTCAAAACAACAGCGCTAGCAATCTCACTTTCATAGAAAGCCATTACAGATGCGGTAATTAACTGGAGTAGAAATAAGACGATTAACCAAAATCCTCTTTTCTTAATCATTTCAAACCAATGAGTCTGTAGATAAGGTTCGTCCAAGGCTTCCAATCCCCCGAATTTTTGAATATCTTCGGTATTCTGCTGTTCGATTTGGTCTAAGATGTCATCTATTGTTACGATTCCTACCAACACTCCATTATCTGTTACGATGGGAAGCGCGTTACGGTCATATTTTTCGAAATACTGTACCGCATCTTCTTTAGAAGTCTTGGTTGGAATGGCTACAAAATGATTATCAGTAATCTCGGAAACCAATTGATCACCATCAGCTAATAAGATCTTGCGAATATCTAAGTCATCAATCAATCGGTTTCTTTCGTCAACAACATAAAGATAATTGAGTGTCTCCACTTTAGGTCCAACTTTCTTAATTTGCTGAAGACAACGACTTACCGTCCACTCCTTCCTGATCTGGATATAATAAGGAGTCATAAGACGCGCAATTGAATCAGAATCGTAACCCAAAAGCTTAAGCGCAATTCTCCTTTCTTGCGGATTGAGGAGATTAATGGAATACTTTATAAGTTCATCTGGGAAATCTTCTAGTAAGGCGGTTCTGTCATCGGGTGACATCTCATTCAAGATATGAGCGACATCCTCACTCCCAATACTCCTGATGGTATCCTCCTGAAAATCTGGATCTAGATGCGAAAACACATCCGCTTTGTACTCCTTGGGAACCTTCAAAAAGGCCAATAATCTCTCATCTGCAGGAAGCTCACTTAAGCGCTCTGCAATATCAGCAGGATTAAAAACCAATTCTTGTGTTTCCACTATTCCAAATTTTTAGGTGCAAAAGTAACGGAAAATATCCAATAAAAGAAGTTAAGATTTGTTGATTTAAAAAGAAAAACAGAATCTTATGTCAAACTGAAGAATGTTACGTTTTCCGAATTTTCCTGAAGCTTTTTGACATCTCTTTCAAAGCTCCTTTGGTTCCTATTTTTATCGAATTTTCGGCAGATCCCAAAAGTCTTTTGTTTCTTTTATAGGTATCATGATTAGTCTCTTCGATGAGATTTCCAGAACGATCATACAACTTAAGACTTACAATCACTTGACTAGAAAACACATACTTTCCAATTCCAACTTTGAAAAATTTAATTTTCGGAACAATTACAAAGTCCCCATTATTGTTTTCACACATCTTCAAAAGCAATTCCTGATCAGGTTTTTCGTAATCAGTAGGACTTTCCAATCTAAGGACTTTCACATGCTGATAAGAACCAACAAATTCGGTAAACTCATCAAAAAAAGAAATATAAGACGCTTCTTTGATTTCGTCCACATCTGGATCGATCTGAGGTGCGAAACAAAGTAAAGTCCTCACGTTATCCTTTACTGCAGAGTTATCCTGTGCTTTTACGAGAGCCGTAGAAGCCAAAAACACCAAGAGTAAAAAAGGTAATGTTTTAGAATGGACTTTAATCATCTGCGATAATACTACAAAGATAACAGTTTTGGGAAATTGACTTTCACAAATAACAACAAAATTCCTAAAACTAAGTAATAAACAAAGTATTTCAAGACTATTTTGCCAAATCAAATAATTGTTATACTTTTGCACCTCGTTACATAATAATCATTAAATAATATTTGCATGTACTTAACATCAGAAAAGAAAGCAGAAATTTTCGCAAAACATGGAAAATCTGCAACAGACACAGGAAGTGCTGAAGGACAAGTAGCACTTTTCACTTTTAGAATCAACCACCTTTCAGGTCACTTGAAAAGCAACCACAAAGATTACGCAACTGAAAAATCTTTGGTAAAATTGGTAGGTAAAAGAAAAGCATTACTAGACTATCTTAAGAAGAAAGATATCGCAAGATATAGAGCGATTATCGCTGAATTAGGATTAAGAAAATAATCTTTCTACAAACAAGCTAAAGCAACTCTAGAGGGTTGCTTTTTTTATTTTCACAATTTTCATAGGAGAAAAATGTTGTTTTCCGATAGAAAAATTTATTTTTGGGAACCACAAAATCGAGATGAAAGCCTAAAATGAAGAATTTCTTTATCCTATTACTATTTCCCATTCTATATAGCGCACAAGAAAAAGACAGCATATCCTCTAATATTGAATTCACAGCCAATATTCAATATGGACAAGTCTTGAAAACTAATTTCTATATTAAAAAACTGGATAATCTCGATTATAAAGCTGCCTCCTTCATGGTATCTAAGAGAACTAATGGAGAAAAACAATGGCAAAGAAAATTCGGGAATCCTACTTTTGGAATTGGAGTCACAACATTTGACTTTATGAAACATGAGGAATTTGGAAACGCGACTGCTCTTTTCCTCAATTATTCGACTTCTGCTAAGGACTGGAAGAAATTCAATTGGAACTACTGGATTAATTTCGGAATTGCATTTAATTCCAATGCTTACCATTACCCAGATTATCCCAATCCCTCTTTAGGCTCAAAAACTAATATGTATATTGGTTTGGGAACCGCGATCAACTACGAATTAAGCAAGCACTTTGACCTTGGTCTTGGATTTGGACTCCATCATTTTTCTAACGGAGCAACCAACACTCCCAATAAAGGTCAGAATTTTGGAGCGCCACAATTATCACTCACCTATCACCCGGAAGAAAGGCGAGAACAAAGGCAAGAAGGAGTTGACGATGATGTCTACGACCGCTATAACACTGTAGAAGTTTCAGCATTTTACGGAAAAAAGGAAGCTCACTACAAATATGAAGACCGCTCAACGTTACCAGACCCCTACAGTGGATTTTTTTACAATGTTTATGGAATCGAAGGTCTTTACACGAAGCAATTTACTTATAAAAGTTCTTGGGGAATAGGACTTGAATTAGTCTATGACGAAGAATATAACCACACCATGTATGCCAGCGAGGGAGTGTTATACCAAAAGAAAAGATTCGACCACGACAAACTTCTCTTAAGTATATTACCAACTTATCGACTCAATATGGAACGTCTAAAAATTGATATTTCAATGGGATACTATCCCTTCAAAGAAGCCTCAAGATTTAATAAATATAAGTTCTTTCAACGTGTAGGATTAAGATACTTTGTGACAGACCGCTTCTTTTTGTCTTTAGGAATCAATGCAACTGAATTCCACCGAGCTAATTACCTCGAATGGAAACTTGGTTACAGTATTTTCAAGAGAAAAAGAGATTAATTTTAAGTATTTTCACCAAAATGCAATACTTATTTCATAACATTAAAACAAATGGAAAACCCAATGAAATAATATGATTAATATTATAAATTTTAATCAAAGCTTTCCCCCTATAATTACCCACAATCCAAATAATTACCTTACCTTTGCACACGAAAATTTAAAGAGTTTAAATAAATTAACGCACTCAATACGGAGTGTAAAAGACGAAACAATTTTATGAATGCTCCACAAGCAATTATTGAAAAATTTCAATTAAAAGACGGGAGAGAAATCTCCATCGAAACAGGGCGACTTGCAAAGCAAGCGGACGGTTCTGTTGTCGTAAAATGTGGCGGAACAATGCTTTTGGCAACTGTTGTCGCTAACAAAGAAGCTAACCCTGGAGTGGATTTTCTTCCACTAACAGTTGATTACAGAGAAAAATTCTACGCAGGAGGTAAAATCCCTGGAAATTTCTTTAGAAGAGAAGCAAGACCTTCTGACCAAGAAATCTTAACCATGAGATTGGTTGACCGTGTATTGCGTCCGCTTTTCCCTGAAGATTTCCACGCAGAAGTTCAGGTAATGATTTCCCTAATTTCTTATGATAAAGAAGCAATGCCAGAAGATTTAGCTGGTTTAGCTGCTTCTGCTGCGATTGCAATTACTGATATCCCTTTCAACGGACCAATGTCAGAAGTAAGAGTAGTAAGAATTGATGGTCAACTTTCGGTTAACCCAAGTTTGGAAAACCTTGCAAAAGCTGATTTGGATATTATGGTAGGTGCAACCAAAGACTCTATCGTAATGGTTGAAGGTATTATGGACGAAATTTCTGAAGAGGAAATGATTGAAGCAATTCAATACGCTCACGAAGAAATTAAAGTTCAGATTCAAGCACAAGAAAATTTAGCGGCTAAAGTTGAAAAATCTCTTCCAAAAAGAGAATATTCTCACGAAACGCACAACGAAGAAATCAGAGAAAAAGTTTGGAGAGAAACTTATGATAAAGTCTATCAAGTAGCTAAAACGCCATCTGCTAAAGAAGAAAGACATACTAACTTCGCTGCAGTTTTAGAAGAATTTTTATCTCAATATTCTGAAGAAGAAAGAGCAGAAGTTGAACCTTTTGCAAAAATATACTACCACGATGTAGAAAAAGAAGCGATGCGTCAAATGATTCTAAATGAAAAAATTCGTTTAGATGGCCGTGATCCGCAAACGATTCGTCCAATTTGGTCAGAAATTGATTATTTACCAGGAGCACACGGTTCTGCAATTTTTACGAGAGGGGAAACTCAATCGTTGACAGCAGTAACTTTAGGTTCGGTTAAAGATGCAAACATGGTAGATTCGGTTGCGATTAATTATGACGAAAAGTTCTTTTTACATTACAACTTCCCTCCTTTCTCAACTGGTGAAGCAAGACCTTTAAGAGGAACTTCAAGAAGAGAAGTAGGTCACGGAAACTTAGCTCAAAGAGCTTTAGCTAACATGATTCCTGCGGAAAATCCTTATACGATTAGAGTGGTTTCTGATATTTTGGAATCTAACGGTTCTTCTTCGATGGCAACTGTTTGTGCAGGAACTTTAGCATTAATGGATGCAGGTGTACAAATGAAAAAGCCAGTTTCTGGGATTGCAATGGGATTGATTACTGATCCTAAATCAGGAAAATTCACCGTTCTTTCAGATATCTTAGGAGATGAAGATCACTTAGGAGATATGGACTTCAAAGTAACTGGTTCTGCAGATGGAATTACCGCTTGTCAAATGGATATCAAAATCCAAGGTTTGACGATGGATATCATGAAAACTGCTTTGAATCAAGCGAAAGAAGGAAGGCTTCACATCCTTGGAGAAATCCTTAAAACCATTGACAAACCAAGAGCTGATGTTAAACCTCACGCTCCAAAAATGGAAATCTTGGAAATTTCTAAAGACTTCATCGGTGCTGTTATCGGACCTGGTGGAAAAATCATTCAACAACTTCAAAAAGATACAGATACAATTATCGCAATTGAAGAAATTGGAGAAATCGGAAGAATCGAAATCGCTGGTACAGACAGAGAAAAAATTAACGCTGCAATTGCTGCGATTAATCAAATTACCTTTGTTCCTGTTGTAGGCGAAGTCTACAAAGGAAAAGTGGTAAAAGTAATGGATTTTGGTGCTTTTGTAGCGATTGCCAAAGGAACGGAAGGTTTACTTCACATTTCTGAAATCGAATGGAAGCGTCTGGACAAAGTTCCTTATGCAGAAGGCGACGAAGTGGAAGTGAAATTTATGGGGTACGATGACCGTAAGAAAATGAAACTTTCTCGAAAAGTCTTATTACCAAGACCTCCAAAACCGGAGCAAAAACCGAGAGAAGACAGACCTCAAAACAATCAGGAAGGACAACAACCTACTGAAAATGCATAACAAGAAACTCCCGAAAATTGCGGGAGTTTTTTTTAGCTGTACAATTGATTTCTAATTTCCACCAATATTTTAGTGGTTTTCTCTAAATCAGGATAATCAGGTAGTTTAGAAATGGAATGATAATACTCAATCGAGCTGATTAATTGTTCGGCTAATTTCATGACGTCTTCATACGAACGATTTCCAGATTTGATGTCCAATAATTCGTCACGGTTCTCAACTCGAACTTGCATCGAACCTGTTTTGAAAATATGTTCGCAAGATTGTAATAACCGAATCGTGTGCATCATGTTTTTGCTGTCGTAATTCTGTCCATGATTTTGATTGACATTGTAACGTTCTTCATTGCGTTCATTGACCCATTTCCAATATTCTCTGTACGATTTGCAGTAGGTAGAATACGCATCCAAATTGCAATACAAATAAGCGATCATTTTCTCGCCTTTCGGAATTGAGGATAAAGAAACTTCATTCGCTTCTACATTTTTCATAATTCCTTTGTAACCATAAGAACCTGTTTCGTCATAAAAAACCGCAAACATTCCTTTAGTATGTGTAATGTCAATTAAACCGCATTTTTCTTGTTCTTTGTTGTGTTTTATAAGCCAATCTTCAACAGGAACTGAGCCATAATCATCCAAAATATAACAAAAATCCATCACAGACTTTCGTTCTTTTTCTACGGGATTTAGAATTTTCTTGTTGAGCCCTTTTGCTTTTTTGATTTGTGAAATCGCATATCCTGCAAAAGTATCTTTACATAATTTTGAAAGGAAATCTTCGGGTTTTAATAAATCAATTAAAGGATTTTTATGCAAAATACAATCATCTGGACTTGCCAGAATTTCTAAAATATTGGGATTATTTTTCTGAAGCAATTCTACAAAACGTCCGATTTCATAATACACCTCATCATTGGTTTCATTAGCAACTTGCGGAATATAGTTGAGTCCGAAAAAATCTTCTTTCGGAGTGAAATAAATTCCTTTAATATCCGTATCCGAACTTGGCGTATCCAAACCAAAAGACTTGCTTCCAGCAATAGCTTCGAAAAGAATAAGGTTTTGGGATTTTAGGGTGGGGATGGTCATTATATTCGTGCAACAGAGTTAATTATATAATAGTTTTTTCTTCTTTTTTCTTTAAATAGTTTTTCATTTTTAAAACCTAATCCTGTTTCATATAATTTATCAAAAATATTTGCTACTCTTGGGTTTGGCACAAATCTAAGCCCTTCTTTTATCTGAAATTTAGGATTATTTATTAATGTTGCCCATATTTCTAGTTCATCATTAGATGAAACTTTTCCTTGTAAAAGTTCTCTTTTTTTCAGCAGGTTAATAAAACCACCAACACCCAATTTTAATCTTCCAAGTGACAACATTAAAACTTCAAAATCATCTATAGACATAGATAAGGGGAAATTGTCATCATCTTCATTCAACTTTAATAACTCTGAAGTATTAATTTGCGGTTCTCGATACCTATCCATGGTAATAATTATTGAGAAAATGTTAGTGTATTTATTTGTGTCAATTTTAATTACATTGTTTTCATCATCGAGGATTTCTACATTATCTTCAAACAAAAATTTGTCTTTAACTCGCCAAGTTTGGTCATATCCCTCTTGAATTGATTTTTTAAATTTTTTCACATATCTTCTAAAAACTTCAACCGTGTTAGGATATCCACTAAATTCCATTTCTTTAACGGCTTTATTTTCAATTATTAAGGCAAGCCTTCCTTTAGCTAAACAAAGTACATCTTGCCCTTTGTTATCTAATTTATATTCATTGAAAATCTTTGCATCCTTTTTAAAATATTTAGATAGAATATTTTCAGTTTTGTTTTGTAACCACACACCTCTTCTCTTTTCAAAATTATTTTTATTATTTGAGTTTAAAATTGTATTCTCAAGAAAATCAAAAATTGAATTAATAAGTGTTTTTCGGTCAATTATTAGAATTTTATTATTTCTTAATTTAAATAGTGGTTTAAGAAGTAATGGATTTTTTTGTGTATAGTAAAGATAGTCAGTTTCATTTCTTGAAATAATAAATATACTAAGGAACATATCTATTTTTTCTTTATCATAAGAATTATAAATATCCTTAATATCAATGGAATATCTTTCACTTTTGTTGGTTAATATTTCAATTGCAGTTCTTATGTTATCTGATAATTCAAATTCTAAATTATCAATTTTATATCCATTATTTTTAAAATCATAAAATAGTTTTTTAACACCCAAATCTATTTTCATTAAATCTAATAAAAGATTCAATTTTTTAATAAATAAGGTATCTAGTATATTATAAATATTGAGAAAATCGGAAGTATGTAAACCGAAAGAGTCTTGCAATAATTTGTCTGATGGAGAAAATAGTATATTTATCCTTTCGATGACTTGTTCTTCATAATTAAAGTCTCCTGTATCATAAATATTATTAAAAATTGGCATTGCACATCTATAAAACTCTTCAAACTCTTTATAATTGAATTCATCATTTTTATTTTTTAACAATTCATCATAATAGCCGGCTCTTACAGTAATTACTTGTGAAACAATTTTAGTCCATTCTTCCGTCGTTGGAACACTTTTTTGTGATTTGTTCTCATCAGAAGATAGATTTAATCCAGCTATATATGATAATTGTCGGTATGGAGAATCTAGTCCTTGAAATGGGTAAATACTCATTCTTGGTGGCTCGATTTGAAATATTAATTCTACAATGTCTATCAAAAGAGCCTCAGAATCGTAAACAGAAATTAAATCCTTTAGGACTTTACTATCTCTTTCAATATCAAAATCACTTGGGTATTTAATCATAATGATTAGTTTTGATGTTTATATTCTAAAGTTATCAAATGTTTTTAATGTAACAACAATATCTCCCGAAAAACCCTCTCCATTTCCAATTTATCTGCATTTCCAGAAGAAAGTGTTTTGGACTTTTCTTCGGTTTCAGCTATTGTTGTTTCTAAAAATCTAAACAAATCCCAATCGTTTGGATGGAGATAAGATTCGCCTTTGGTTGCTTTAAGAGCGATTAAGTTTTCTATTTTGTTTCGGGTTTCGGTATCCACCAAAACCAATAAATCAGCAAACAAAACAGGAGGAACCGTTCCTTTTTCTATTATCCATTTTCCGGTTAAAGTAGTGCGAAGACAATAGAAATAGCTTTTTAATTTGACTTCATCCATTCTGCATGCTTCCAAATATTTTTTGCTCATGCTCAAATAGTGGTAAGAAACCGCTATCGGAGAAAAGCAAGCATCAGCGATTGGTCGAAATAATTCCACGAAACGTTTATCTTCTACATAAATGATGGGGGAATAAAACCAACTCAACAAAGCGGCGTTGGATTTTAGCAAAAGATGAAATGTCTTCCTCAAATCCCAACCAGAACCGTCCAAATCATCTTCGGTCATAAATTCTATGGTTTCGTCTTTATCCCAAGGCGAAAGATACCAATCCTTCTCATGACGGTAGATAAAACGAATGTCGTAATCGCTGTCAGGAGACGCAAATCCCCAAGCTCGGCTTCCAGATTCAACAGCGAGTAGCACTTTTACATTTCGGTGTTCTTCAACTTCTTTCAGTTTTTCAAGTATTTTTGTTCTCATTTTTTTCATTTTTTTCTTCCTCTTCCACGGGGCATTTTTCTGCCAATCTCCTGCCATAATACAACCGTAAGGCATCACTTCGTCAATTACTTCTCCTAAACCAAATTCTTCCATTTGTGCTCTCACATTTTGCGCATTTTTGTACGCACTGGGTAATTCGGAGATATCAATTTCGTTGGAGAAAAATCGCACGTCTAAACCTTGGGTTTCTTCTTCAAAGATTTCTTCAACCGGTTTTTCTCCGAAAGACCTTTTGTGTTGGCTTCTGCTGAAATTTCTTCCTGCACCGTGAGGAGCAAATCCTAAATTTCTACCATTTGTGGCTCCACTCACAATCAAAACAGGTTCTGCCATATTCAGAGGGATTAATCTTGGGCCTGTAATGTCGGGTAAAAATTTGTCGTCCAACGGAGTTGCTCCTTTGGCATGGTAGAATAAATCTCCATCTCTGAATACAAAATTATGTTCGTTCCAATATCTGTTTTCGGCTTTCACATTTAATTCTTTCAAAACCGCATCATGTATGCTTTCGTGGTTGCATTTTGTCCATTTTCTTATGATTTGCAATGCTTCCCAATAACTCTGTCCTTCTTCGGTATCAAAAGGAATCCAAGCGTTTACTTTCAACGTTTCAGGCGATAATTCTTTTCTGAATCTTTCGGCGGTTTTCATTCCTTTATCGTACAAATACGCACCTGGAGCTCTGGAACCATGATGTGTAATCAACATCGTATTCCCTGTTTTTTTGGAAATCCCTACAAACATAAAATGGTTTCCATCGCCTTGAGTTCCCATATGTGCACGAGCGGTACTAATCAAATTTTCGTCATTCAAAAAATAATTGCTTCTAAATTCCTCCATCAATTCAATCGGCATATACATTTGGTTTCCTCTCGGTCTTCCTCCGAATCCGAAATGCGTATGTTGGTGTCCCGCATCCAAAACCAATTTGGGCTCAATTTTTCCGAAATCCGTCAACATCACAGAGCAGCAAATATCTGCGCTATGCATTCCCGGATGAATGGCGTTTTTTGCAATCGCGACACCACCAACAGGAATAATTCCTTTTTCACCGGTCGGACAAGCATCGGGCATCAAAGCACCACCAATCATGGTCGGTGTTTTCAACATTTCGTTCATCGTTTCAATCACTTTTTGAACGTTGTCTTCTTCCGCTTCGTTTTCCGCTTTGATGTTGCAAACAAAATTTGCAGGTTCTTGCATTAATGGAATAGGTTCAGGTGATTGAAATTGTTCTAAATACTCGTTGACTTCAACTTCTGTCAAATCGTTTGAGTTGATATACTCCAAAGCTTCAGCGAACCATTTTGCTGGTCTGTAACCCAAATCGATGATATATTGTCCTGTAATTTTCATTCTCATTTCTTTAATTTCAAGTGCAAAGTAAAAACCCAATTGCGCAATCTTTTTGCGTAGTTTGAAAATTTTTAAATATTT
>NZ_JBYVEB010000031.1:0-30345 GCF_058117085.1 Chryseobacterium sp. CG10_8
CAAAGAAATTAAACTTGAACTATTTTATTTACTAAGGCGCTTTCTACGGAGAGTGCTTTTTTTTTGTCAAATACTGAAAAGTTTGGATGGTATTTTTTTTCAACAACAAAAAATAGTTAATACTTTCCTTTCCATTTTTTTTCTAGCTCTTCTCTTATTTTTCTTTCGGTAGGATTGTCTCCTGGGACGTAAAAAGTAGTACCTGAAATTTCTTCCGGCAAAAATTCTTGGTTAACGAAATTTCCTTCATAAGAATGGGCATATTGATACTCTTTTCCATAATCCAAATCTTTCATCAATCGGGTAGGAGCGTTACGGAGGTGTAATGGAACGGGGAGATTTCCTGTTTTCTTGACGAGAGCTAGAGCTTCATTAATTGCCATATATCCAGAATTGGATTTTGGTGAAACCGCTAAATATATGGCCGTTTCACTTAAGATGATTCGGGCCTCTGGATTTCCAATAACGTTAACAGCTTGAAAGCAGTTATTGGCCACCGTCAAAGCGTTAGGATTGGCAAGACCAATATCTTCTGCTGCAAGAATCACCATTCTTCTTGCGATAAATTTGACATCTTCACCTCCTGCTATCATCCTAGCTAACCAATACACGGCTGCATTAGGGTCGCTTCCTCTCATCGACTTAATAAAAGCTGAAATAATGTCGTAATGTTGTTCTCCATTTTTATCATATAACGCCATGGTTTCTTGCAAAACAGACATTACATCCTCATTTTTGATTTCTTTCTTTTTAGAGTTTTTATACTGATTAAGAACCAATTCAATAGAGTTGATTAATTTTCTCGCATCGCCTCCGGAATATTGTATTAATGCACCTTTATCCTTGATTTTGAAACTCGTGTTTTGATTTTCATTGAATTTTTCCAAAGCAACTTCAGTTAATTCTTCTAATTTTTCGAAGCTCAAAGATTTCAGGATGTAGACTTGAGACCGCGAAAGCAGGGCGGAAACAACTTCGAAACTTGGATTTTCGGTGGTGGCTCCAATCAGGATAATCCAACCTTTTTCTACTGCATGAAGCAAAGAGTCTTGTTGCGACTTATTGAATCGGTGAATTTCATCAATAAAAAGAATTGGTGATTTTCCAGAGAAAAGATTCTGTTTTTTAGCATCATCAATCACCTCACGAACCTCTTTTACTCCACTGGATACAGCGGAAAGCTTAAAAAATTTACGACCAGATTTTTCTGAAATAATTTCTGCCAAAGTCGTTTTTCCTGTTCCAGGAGGTCCCCAAAAAATAAGAGAATTGAGTGAATCATTTTCCAACATTTTTCTGATGGTTCCTAATTTTCCCGTAAGATGTTCTTGTCCCAGAACTTCATCTAAGGATTTTGGTCGTAATTGTTCGGCTAGTGGAGTATTGGTGTTCAAGATGTGTTAGATTCAGGTTAAGTTTAAGATAGAGGTTGAGCGTTCAAATGTTCCTGGATTTGATTTATTTTTTCTTTGAATAGTTGTTGCTGATTTTTGTTGATATTTTCTATATGAACAATTATTTGGCTGTCTTTACTTTTTATGGTGTAATAGGATGGGACATATTTGATTTTTGTGATATCATCTAGAAAAATAGTTTTATTACGAAATCCTTTTGATATAATTTTGTCATCACCAATCACTACATATCCTTTTATTTTTTGAAATAGAAACAGTCCAAGATACAATAATCCTAAAATAACAAAAACAAAATCTTGCCAGCGCATTTCGTTGTCTTCAAACGGGAAGAATTTTGAAATTGCAATCAAAGTCCAGCATATACCCAAAGCTAGATTAAGATTCATTCGGAATTTAGAATATTCGAAGCGCATGTAGTTTCATTTAAAACATCAAAGTTAAGAAATCTTAAATTTGAAAATTCAAAGTATAATTTTCAAATTAATACCTATTTTTGCACTGCTTTGAAAATCAGTTTCAATAAAATCATTACTTTTCCTTTGGTGTTTTTTATTAAAATTTACCAATGGGGCATTTCACCTTTACTTCCAAGCAATTGCAGATATACACCCACTTGCTCGCATTATATGGTAGAAGCGCTTCATACGCACGGAATATTGAAGGGATTTTATTTGGGTGTCAGACGAATTATGCGATGTCATCCTTGGGGAGGTAGCGGTCACGACCCAGTCCCACCTAGAAAATAAAAAAAGTAAAATTATTTGAAACAAAAAACCAATTTCCAACACTAACAGTTGTATTAACATTAACCCAAGAAAGTCAATGAAAACAGGCAATATTTTTTTTCGTATTTATCTCTTTATTTTCGCATTTGTCATGCAAGGGATGTTCGCGCAGACTGCGGGACAGGATTTTTCGGATGGACAGCTTCAGATTAATTCCAAATCAATTCCAGTTAAAATTTACGCATCGACAGATTACGAAGATTTCTATGGATTTGTGGTGAAAAAAGAAGCTCTAGTGATTGTTAACGAATCCAATTTTGAAAAAGGAGATGCGGAAAGAAATAAATATTTGACGGGTGTTCTTCAAGATTATAAAGATTCTGGTTTTCAGTTTTTGGATAAAAATTTCAAACCATTTGATACGCAAGTGACTTTGGATAATGCAGTGCATCTCAAGTACATGCTCAATAGTACTGCTAAACTAACTTTTAGTGACCAAGTTGAATTAGAAACACCATTTAAGATTTGGGATCCTTCACCAGGAATCAAACTAGGACCAGTTACATTACACTTCTATAGTTTGATGTTTATTTTTGCTTTTGGTTTGGGATATGTCATCATGTACCGAATTTTCAAAATCGATAATGTTAATGAGAAATATCTAGAACCTTTGTTCACTTGGACTTTGCTTGGGACTATTTTTGGAGCAAGATTAGGACATGTTATTTTCTATCAACGAGAACTGTTTCAGGAAGATTTTTGGAGTGTATTTCTTCCTATTTCTACCAAGGGAGGACTTCATTTTACTGGGTTTTCAGGATTAGCAAGTCATGGAGCTACGATTGCACTAATCTTTACTACGCTATATTATTCCTTCAAAATCATCAAGAAAAATCCTTTTTGGGTTTACGACCGTTTAGGAATTGTTGTTGCTTTGGGAGGTGCTTTTGTGAGAATGGGAAATTTTTTCAATTCCGAAATTATTGGAAAGCCAGTGTCACCTGATTCACCTTTTGCGATTCTTTTTCCGCAAATGAGTAAAGAATATGGCTTGACAATTCCACGATATCCAACTCAACTTTTTGAGGCGAGTGGATATGTGTTGCTTTTTGTGTTGCTTTGGTTCTTGTATCGATATACTAACAAGAAGTACCAACAAGGTTGGCTTTTTGGATTGTTCTTTATTATCCTATGGAGTATCAGATTCTTTGTAGAATTCTTGAAAGAGCCGCAAGGACACGAGTCGATTACTTTGGGAAGTCTTAATACAGGTCAGGTTCTTTCAATTCCGTTTATGATTGCTGGGGTAGTGATTATGGTGATGTCTTCCAAAATGAAAATTACAGAAGAACAAAACCAAAAACCTGAATGATTAGATTGAAAAAAAATATAAAAGCCTTATAAACGCAATGTTTATAAGGCTTTTTTAAGACTCATAAAAGCTGAACCAATTTCATTAACCAAATCAGAAGCTAGCATGGCTTCTTTCGAAAACTTTGCAGCTGCGAAATCGCCTGCTTTTCCATGTAACCAAACACCCAAAAATGCAGCTTCAATTGGAGAGTAATTTTGAGCAAGAAGAGCAGTTAACATTCCTGTTAGAACATCTCCGCTACCACCTTTTGCCATTCCTGAGTTTCCGGTAATGTTGTAATAGACATCTCCTTCTGATGTTATCACTTGCGTGCGATGTCCTTTGAGGACGATATTGATTTGATATTGTTTTGCCTTTTCAACGGCTAAATCTGTTCTGTCAAAAGTGTTCTCCGTAGCTCCAAATAGACGTTCGAATTCTTTCGGGTGAGGAGTAATAATAGAGTTTTTCGGAATCAGACCGAGATTATCTTTGACATTTTTAGCAATAATATTGAGCGCATCTGCGTCAAGAACCAGAGGCTTTTCTACCGAAGCGAGAAATTTTAAAAATTTTTGTTCAGTTTCTGGGTCTGTTCCAAGGCCTGGTCCAATTCCAATTGCGCTGTCATTTTCTATATCAAAATTCTGAATAAAATCTTCTCCTCCGTTAAGGAACATTGCTTCTGGACATCCTGTTTGAAGAACGTTATATCCACATTTGGGCGCGTGAACAAAGGTTAATCCGCTTCCTGTCCTAAGAGCTGCTTTTGTGGCCAAAGAAATTGCACCCATTTTTCCAAAACTTCCTCCAGAAAGGTATGCTTTTCCATGGTTACCTTTATGAGAAAAATTCTTACGTGTTCGATGGATACTAGCAGCAAGGTCTGGGCAAATGATATAGTCACGCGATACTGTTTCTTCTATACATTCCTCATCAAGGGAAATGCTTAGTAGGTGTACATTGCCACAATATTTTCCTGTCTCTTCATGTAAGAATGATTTCTTCCAAAATTCAATACTTAAGGTGTCATCAGCATGGAAAATAGTTTGGTCTGTTTCAATGCTATTGTCACAATATAACCCGCTCGGGATATCAATAGAAATCTTTGGCAAGCACAAATTGTTAAGGAATTTAACCAAATCTTTAGCTTTTCCCTCCATTTTTCTGTTGAGTCCGCTACCAAAAATTGCATCCACAATCACGCTGTCTTTTGGAAATTTGAAATTTTCGACTTCTTTGAAATCATGAATTTCAACGCCAGAAATCATCTGTAATCTTTCCAAATTAATTTGAGCGTTCTCAGAAAGCTTGTTGTTATCATTGTCAATGAATACATCTACGTCATACCCCTTCTGGTAAAGCATTCTAGCAACTGCGAGTCCATCGCCTCCATTATTGCCATTGCCACAAAAAACATAGAAATTGGTAGCGCTTTCCTTGTTTTCCATGAGCCAATTAACAACAGTTGTTGCTGCTCGTTCCATCAATTCAACGGAGGTTACAGGCTCGTTCTTGATTGTAATTTCGTCGATAGTTTTAATCTGATGTTTATTGAAAATTTTCATGCGACTAAAATACAAATCTTATTCACCCCACAAAAAATATTCTTATTAATAAAATAAAAATATATATTTTTGCCTGCAATAACATTAAAAAGGATGAAATTATGGGATTTGTAAAAGAATTCAAAGAATTTGCAGTTAAGGGTAATGCTCTTGATTTAGCGGTTGGGGTTATCATTGGTGGTGCTTTTGGTAAAATTGTAACTAGTGTTGTAGATGACCTTATTATGCCAATTGTGGCTTCTATTGTGGGAAAACCAGATTTTAGTAATTTGTATGTTGCGATCGGTAAGGGTTCGGAAGCTATCCCAGCTGGGACAGCTTTAGCAAAAGCTAAAGAATTGGCTCCTGACGCAGCAATTTTTGCTTATGGTAACTTTTTTACAGTATTAATTAATTTCTTGCTTCTTGCATTAGTAGTGTTCTTTTTGGTAAGAGGTATCAATAGAATGAAGAAAGCTGAAGAAGCTCCAGCTCCTGCAGGACCAACTCAAGAAGAATTATTGGCTGAAATTAGAGATTTGTTAAAGAAATAGTAAGTCTTCTTTAAAATAAAAACGCTTCAACAAAGTTGAAGCGTTTTTTTATGCTTTAAAATTCGATTAATGGACTTGTAAAATAGAGCAAATCTGGTCTGCTAAAGATAGTCCAATTCTGTCTTGAGCTTCTACTGTTGAAGCTCCAGTATGAGGTGTTAGGGAGATTTTTGGGTGCTGAAGCAATTCAGTTTTTGGAGTAGGTTCGTTTTCGAAAACATCTAAACCTGCAAATCTAATTTTCCCAGAATTCAATGCATCAATAAGAGCTAGTTCATCAATTACTCCTCCACGAGAACAGTTCACAATAGCAACACCATCTTTCATCATTTCGATTTCATTTTTACCAATCATATAACCGTTTTGTTGTGCAGGCACATGAAGAGTGATGAAATCAGCGTGTTTCAAAACGTCAATCATCGGCTCGGTTTCGATTTCTACATTGATGTATTGATTGTTGTAGAATTTTACTTTAATGCTCGCTTTCCCAATTTGGTTATCGGCTGCGAGAACTCTCATTCCAAGTCCAAGAGCAATTTTTGCAACTTCCTGGCCGATTCTTCCCATCCCAATAATTCCGATGGTTTTTCCTCGAAGTTCAATCCCTTTTGAATAAGCTTTTTTCAAAGTTGCAAATTCGGTATTCCCCACTTCAGGCATTTTCCGGTTAGAATCTTCAAGAAATCTAGCTCCAGAAAACAAATGTGCAAAAACCAATTCTGCTACAGAAGCTGACGAAGCAGAAGGAGTGTTAATAACATGGATTCCCTTGGATCTTGCATAAGAAACATCGATATTATCCATGCCAACACCACCTCTTCCGATAATTTCTATGGATGGACATGCATCAATAAGTTCTTGTCTTATTTGGGTTGCAGATCTCACCAATACAGTTCTAATCTGATGGGCGTTAATATAATCTGCTAAAGATTCCTGAGAAACTTTGTCCGTAATTACTTCAAATCCTTTTGCTGTCAAAGCATCAATACCTGATTGATCTAGACCGTCATTTGCTAAAATTTTCATCTTTAGTCTTTAAAAACTTCTATTGTCACTAATTTTTCTACCATATCGGTAAATTTTCCTTCATAACGTGTTGCTCTCACCATGTGATTGTCAATCCAATGGTAATTTCCACCTCTTGGTTTTCCACATAGGATACTATGGTATTTGAAGCCATGCTTGTCTAACCATTCTTTGGTGATTTGTTTAAGATCTTCTGTTCGCGAAGTGAAAAAGCAAATCAAGTGACCTTCGTCATACCATTTGTTGATCGTCTCCAAAGCATCTGGATAAGGTTCGCAAGTGACCATTCTTTCTGGTTCCTCGTTAGGAACGTCATCCGTGATGGTTCCATCGATATCGATAAGGTAATTTTTTACCCCTTCTTTTAACATAGGACTCAAATGATCCTTGTACTCTAATTCCATAGTTTTCTATAATTTTTTCAGGACGCAAAATTAAGCTTTTTTTTCAAAATGCAACTTGTTGATTTACTTTAAATTTGAGTTAAATTTTTACCTTAAATAACTATTTGAGATGTCTCTAAAAGAGTTTTTACTTGTCTCTGAAAATATGTATCTTTGGTCACTTTAGAAAAACTATGGAAGAACAGGTAGTATTAGTTTCGGAGAATGATGAGGTGTTAGGGCTTATGGAGAAGCAGCAAGCTCACGTTAATGGACTTTTGCATCGTGCTTTTTCAGTTTTTTTATTTAATGAAAAAGGAGAGATGTTACTCCAAAAAAGAGCTTCTGAAAAATACCATTCTCCAGATCAGTGGACTAATGCTGTTTGCTCACATCCACGTGTTGACGAGACCTATCTAGAAGGTGCCAAAAGGCGACTTCAAGAGGAATTGGGAATCGAGGCTGATATTTCTGAAAAATTTCATTTTATATATAAAGCAGATGTTGGACAGGATTTGTGGGAGCACGAACTAGACCATGTCTTTATTGGTAAGTACGAAGGAGAATTTGACCTTAATGAAAAAGAGGTGTCAGAAATAAGGTACATTTCAATGGCTGATTTGGAGAAAGAGATGGCTGAAAATCCGCAGAATTTCACAGAATGGTTTAAAATTATTTTGGAAGAATATCAACATCGTTTATAAAGTGAATCTTTAGAAACTAAAGCAAAAAATTAGAACATTTTACAAATTTATAATATGAATAAAACAGCATTGTACAACACGCATGTCGCACTGGGCGCCAAAATTGTTCCATTTGCCGGATTCGAAATGCCGGTTCAGTATTCTGGGGTGACCGAAGAGCATTTTGCAGTTCGTGAAAAGGCAGGTATTTTTGATGTTTCGCACATGGGTCAATTCTTTATTGAGGGTGAAACCGCGAAAGACCTTTTGCAATATGTCACTTCTAATGATGTATCCAAATTGGTGAATGAACAAGCTCAATATTCTTGTCTTCCTAATGGAAATGGAGGAATTGTAGATGATTTGATTGTTTACAAAATGAATGATGAAAAATATTTCGTTGTTGTTAATGCATCCAATATCGAAAAAGATTGGAATCATATTTCCAAGTACAATGAAAAATTCGGGGCTAAAATGACGAACGCTTCCGATGAAATGTCTCTGATTGCAGTACAAGGGCCAAAAGCTACTGAGATTTTGCAAAAATTAACTGAAACTAATTTGGGTGATATTGCTTATTATCATTTTACGGTTGGGTCTGTTGATGGTGTTTCTAATGTTATCATTTCTAACACCGGTTATACAGGAAGCGGTGGTTTCGAAATTTATTTCGAAAACCAATATGCGGAACAATTGTGGAATGCTATTTTGGAAGCCGGAAAAGAAGAGGGGATTATTCCTTGTGGATTAGCCGCAAGAGATACCTTGAGATTGGAGAAAGGGTTCTGTTTGTACGGTAATGATATCGATGATACAACTTCCTCTTTGAAAGCGGGGCTTGGATGGATTACAAAATTAGATAAGGGAGATTTTGTAGATTCTGAATTACTGAAAAAACAAAAAGAAGAAGGAACTTCTAGAAAATTAGTAGGATTCGAAATGTTGGAGAAAGCAATCCCAAGACATGATTATTTGGTGGTTGATGCAGAAGGTAATGAGATTGGTAAAGTAACTTCCGGAACCATGAGTCCAATGAAAAAAGTAGGAATTGGTTTGGCGTATGTTGCAAAGCCTCATTTCAAACTAGGTTCTGAAATCTATATTCAGATTAGAAATAAGAATATTCCAGCGAAAGTTGTTAAGCTTCCTTTCGTTTAGGATTTTGATTTTATAAGGTATAAAAATAACCCGACGCCAGAGGCGTTGGGTTATTTATTGATGATTATTTCAAATTAATCTACTTTATAAAAAGATAAACACATAGCAATCCGATTCCTCCCAAAACGATGGTGTATGGAAATGCCATTTTTAGCATTTTTCCGTAGGAAAGATTGATTAATGGGGCTAAAGATGAGGTTAGCAAAAACAAAAATGCTGCTTGTCCATTGGGTGTTGCAACACTTGGAAGATTAGTTCCGGTGTTGATGGCAATCGCTAATTTATGAAGATGTTCTAGGGTGATTTCTCCGCGATTATAGGCTTCTGATACTTCGTTGATGTAGACTGTGGCAACAAAGACATTGTCACTAATTGCAGATAGAATTCCGTTGGCGATATAGAAAATGGCTGGTTGATTTTCGTGAGGCTGACTTAGTGCAAATTCAATAATCGGTTTGAATAAATGCTGGTCATGTATCATTGATACAACCACAAAGAACACTACTAATAAGGCAGTAAAAGGAAGCGCTTCTTCGAAGGCCTTTCCAAGTTGGTGTTCTGTGGTGATTCCCATAAATGCGGTTTGGAAAACAATGATTGCAAGACCAATAAAGCCAACTGGGGCAATATGTGAAGCTAATGCTATTATTAGTAAAACTGCAGCAATTCCTTGTACCCATAGAAAGTACTTGGATTTTTTAGTCATTTTCTTGCTTTCTTCCTCAGTGTATGTTTCCAAGATGTGCCTTACTTCTTCGGGAAGTTTTGCACCGTATCCGAAAATTTTTAGTTTTTCAAGCAAAATCGTAGTTAGAAGTCCACAGACCAAAACAGGCATTGAGACTGGAGCCATATGAATAAAGAAATTAATAAAATCTTCACCCATTTTTTCACCAATTAAGAGGTTTTGAGGTTCTCCAACAAGGGTTGCAACACCTCCTAAAGCTGTACCAACAACACCATGCATAATGAGACTTCGCAGAAAAGCTCGGAACTGCTCCAGTGTTTTTCCTTTCATTTCTTGGCTGTCTGCGATTTCATTTTTGTTGTAGTCAGAATGTTTGTTCGAGCTAATTTTGTGATAAATTTCAAAAAAACCTACGCAAACGCTTATCAAAACGGCAGTTACAGTTAATGCATCTAGAAAAGCAGAAAGAAAAGCAGCGATAAAAGTGATACTTAATGATAGGAGTATTTTTGATTTTACCTTAACAAAAACCCTACTGAAAATAAACATAAGCAAAGGCCTCATGAAGTAGATTCCAGCTACCATAAACATCAGTAATAAGATAACTTCTAGATTAGAGCCTACTTCAGTATAAGCATTTTTGGGAGTAGTTAATCCAAAAGTCATAATCTGTATCGCCAGAAGCCCACCACTCTGTAACGGGTAACATTTTAGGGCCATAGCAAGAGTGAAGATGAACTCACCTATAAAAAGCCAAGATATGATTTGGTTAGAAATATGGTGGTCTAAAAAAAATGGAAGTCCAAAAAATAAAACGGTATTTGCAATGAGTAAAAAAAGAATAGTCTTCTTATACCAGTAAGGGCTACTTCCCAGAAAGCTTTTTAACATATTAAGATATTAATTGAATTTATAAAAAATCGAAAGCAAATTTAGGTCTTTTTGTTGGAATGGTATTTTGGAGTCTATTGAAAACGGTGGAAAAGGGGATTGATGAAGGTAGGGAAAATCATTACTTCGCTTCCGAATTTTGCTTGGATTCTTTCTGCAATATGTGGAAATTCGAACTCGATGAAATCACTTCTTAAGTCCTCGTTTTCAAAAAACAAAAGAGCGTTATAATTTCTACCTTCTTTAATCATCTCATTTTCGATTTCGGAGAAAACATATTGCTCCACATCCATCAGGTTTTCAAGCAGTAATTTCAAATCCTCTTGAGCGTATTGCTCCCAGTTTTTGATGGTTTGTTCGGTAGAATGAAAGGTGATACTAAGTATATCCATGGGTCAAATTTTTAGAAATCAAATTATTTGGCAAAAGTCGTGAAAATTTTCACTTGCGATAATGTTTTTTAATGCGAATTTTTTCGATTTTTTTATCCACAAATATTCGTCAAAAAGACATAAATTCCGTACATTAGCACGTTCGAAATAAATGAAAAAAATAGCAGGTTTAGTATTTTTATAAACCTCTGATTTATAATATATTAAATAATATTTATGCAAAAAGAAGGAGAAAGATTAATACCAATTAATATTGTTGACGAGATGAAATCCTCTTACATCGATTATTCGATGTCGGTAATTGTTTCCAGAGCGTTACCAGATGTAAGAGATGGTCTTAAGCCAGTACATAGAAGGGTGCTTTACGGGATGTATGGTCTCAATGTATTTTCCAATAGAAAGCATTTGAAATCTGCGAGAATTGTTGGGGATGTATTAGGTAAATATCACCCTCATGGAGATTCTTCGGTTTATGATGCGATGGTTCGTATGGCTCAGTCTTGGAGTTTGAGATATGAGCAAGTAGATGGACAAGGTAACTTCGGTTCCATGGATGGTGATCCACCAGCTGCAATGCGTTATACTGAAGCAAGATTGAAGAAGATTTCTGACGAGATTTTGGCAGATTTAGATAAAGAAACTGTTGATTTTCAAAATAACTTTGATGACTCCTTGACAGAACCGACTGTTCTTCCAACTAAGATTCCAAACCTCTTGGTGAACGGAACTTCAGGGATTGCGGTAGGTATGGCGACTAATATGGCGCCACATAATCTATCTGAAGCTATTGATGCAATTTGTGCTTATATTGATAACAGAGAAATTACTATTGATGAGTTAATGACTCATGTTATTGCTCCTGATTTTCCAACTGGAGGTATTATTTACGGATATGATGGGGTAAGAGATGCTTTTCACACGGGAAGAGGAAGAATTGTTTTGCGTGCTAAAGTAGGCTTCGAAGAAATAGGGAATCGTAACGCTATCATTGTAACGGAAATTCCGTATCAAGTCAATAAGGCAGAGATGATTGCGCGTACAGCTGAGTTAGTCAAAGATGAAAAGATTCCTGGTATCTATGAAATTAGAGATGAATCCGATCGTACTGGTCTTCGTGTTGTGTACGAATTAAAACATGACGCAATTCCTAATGTAGTTCTTAATTTATTGTATAAATATACAGCACTTCAAACATCCTTTAGTGTTAATAATATTGCATTGGTTAAAGGAAGACCAGTACAATTGAATTTGAAAGATATTATTCTTCATTTCGTTGAACACCGTCATGAAGTGATTGTCAGAAGAACCGAGTATGAACTAAGAAAAGCAAAAGAAAGAGCTCATATTTTGGAAGGCTTCATGAAAGTTATCGGTACTCAAGATGACTTAGACAAAGCGATTTCCATTATTAGACATAGTGCTAATCCTCAAGAAGCAAAAGAAGGCTTAATTGCAGAATTCGAACTTTCGGAAATTCAAGCGCAAGCGATTTTGGATTTACGTTTGGCTCGTCTTACTGGAATGGAGTTGGATAAAATCCGTGCTGAGTATGAGGAAATTATGCGATTCATTAAGGATTTGGAAGATATTTTGTCCAACGAACCAAGAAGATATCAGATTATCAAGGACGAAATGCTGGAAATCAAGCAAAAATATGGTGACGAAAGAAGAACTGAAATCGATTATTCGGGTGGAGAGATGTCTATTGAAGACTTCATTCCAAACGAAAGTGTAGTTCTTACTATTTCTCACGCTGGATATGTGAAGAGAACATTGCTTTCAGAATACAAAGTACAAAGTAGAGGAGGAGTTGGTAACAGAGGTGCAACTACAAGAGATGAAGATTTCTTAGAGTACATCGTATCTGCAACTAATCACCAGTATATGTTGTTCTTTACTGAAAAGGGTAAATGTTATTGGTTAAGAGTGTTCGAAATTCCAGAAGGTTCCAAAACTTCCAAAGGTAGAGCTGTACAGAATTTGATTAATATCGAACCAGATGATAAAATTAAAGCCTATATCAGAACCAATGATTTGAAAGACGTTGATTATGTTAATCAAATGAATGTGGTGATGATTACGAAAAACGGAACCATTAAGAAGACCACTCTTGAAGCTTATTCTCGTCCAAGAACTAATGGTATTAATGCGATTGAAATCCGAGACAATGATCAACTTTTAGGAGCAAGATTGACTAATGGACAATCGGAAATCATGATTGCTACTAAAAATGGTAAGTGTATCCGTTTCCCAGAAGAAAAAGTAAGAGAAGTGGGAAGAACATCTATTGGTGTAAGAGGAATTAGCCTTGAAGAAGGAGATGAAGTTATTGGAATGATAGTTGTAAATGATGTTGAACAGGAATCTGTATTGGTAGTTTCGGCCAATGGTTATGGTAAGAGATCTGCTGTTGAAGATTACAGAATGACCAACAGAGGAGGGAAAGGAGTTATTACAATGAATGTAACCGAAAAGACGGGTGAAGTTGTAGGTATTCAGTCAGTAACTGATGAAGATGGATTGATGATCATCAACAAATCAGGTGTTGCTATCCGAATGGGAATGGATGAACTTCGTGTAATGGGTAGAAATACTCAAGGAGTAAGAGTAATTAACTTGAAGAAAGGTGACGAAATTGCTGCTATCGCAAAAGTGGAGATGGATAAAGATGTGGAAGATGGAGAAGAAGTAATGGATGAAGAGGGAACTAATGAAGTTTCAAATGTAGATACAAGCAATTCACCTGAAGCAGAGGTTCAAAATGATGAAACTTCAGAAACTTCAGAAGAATAGAATTTAGAAAGTAAAGTATTAATATCATTCAAATTTTTATAATATGAAAAAACTGATCTTGAGTGTAGCGATGCTAACAGTTGCATGGACTATGGCTCAGAAAAAAGAGATTCAGGCAGCTTATAAGGCGGTTGAATCTAATGATATGGCGACTGCAAGTTCTCAAATCACGGCAGCGGAGTCAGCTTTGGGAGGTAAGACTTATCTTTTGGAGCCAGAAGTGTTGGAACAATATTATTTTGCAAAAGGAGTGTCTCTTTTGAAGTCCGGAAAGACGAATGAAGGTGCTGGTTATTTAGCAAAAATTAATGATATGGCAACCTCCAAGATTTACAGTGGTAAGGATGCCGATAAAAATAAAGTGTACTATGTAGGTAAGCAAGCTGCAGATGCATCTGGGGTTTCTGGTTTGAAGGAATCCACTTATGCTCCAACAACAACTCAGAAATTGGCAGCAATGATTGATCCGATTTTACAAACAGCAAGTAAGGCAGGAATTGATGCTTATAATGCGAAAAATTATGCTGTTGCTGGTGAAAAATTTAAGCAAATTTTTGATTTACAAAAAGCAGTAGGAAAACCCAACTATCAATATTTGTATAATTCTGCTTTGAGTTATACTTATGCTAAAGATTATCCGAGTGCAGAGAAACTTTTTGATCAGTTGATCGCTTCTGGATATGATGGTGTGGAGACAACTTATACAGCAAAAGAAGTAGCTTCAGGAAAGGAATTTTCATTTGAAAAGGGAATGTGGACAACTTTGAAAGGATCTTCAAAAGATTATACCGATTTCAAATCCGAGACTACGAAAAGTATAGAAGAAGATCTTTATATTGCGGCTGCAAGAGTTTATATTGAAGATAAGAAATACGACGAAGCGCTTTCGCTTATTGATAAAGGAATCAAAAAATTCCCAAAAAATAGTGAGTTATCTGATTTGCAAGCTACTACTTACTACAAAGCTGGTAAGACAGATGAATTTATGGCTAGTCTTAAGAAGCATTTGGAGAATAACCCTAATGATGCTACTAGTTGGTATAATTTAGGAGTTCTTCAAAGTAAAGAACCTAGTACAACAGCTGCCGCAATTCAATCTTTTGAGAAAGCTGTGCAATTAGATCCTAAAATGGTCAATGCTTATCAGAATTTAACTTACGTGAGTATGGGAGATGATGATAAGTTTATTAAGGAGTTTAATGAACTTAAAAAAGCTGGAAAAAACGATCAGCTTAACAAATTGTTAGAAGAGCGAAGAGCTCGTTTCCAAAAAGCAATTCCTTATGGTGAAAAATGGCATCAATTAGCACCTGATGATATCGATGTGGTAACACTTCTTAAGGGAATGTATCAGTCAACAAAGAATGAAGCTAAATTCAAAGAGTATTCTGCAAAAGAAGAAGCTTTGAAGAATAAAAAGTAATATTTTATTACCATATGAAAAATCCGGAACATAGTTCCGGATTTTTTAATTTATAGAGTTAGTGAAATTATTAAACTAATCATGCCCTTTCTCTGCAAAACTGAAAATACTCCCTAATTTTATTTTGGAATAGCCATAAGATTTAATCTTTGCAGAATTAATCATGGCCTGAGCTAGTACTTCAGTGGGAAGTGGTTTTTGACTTTCTAGTACACCTAATTTATTAGCGAATTTGATAATTTTTCCACCTAACGCTTCTGCCGTTCTATCGGTGTTTTTTCGGTCTAGCATTCCGGGTTGGAAGATGGTCATTTTATGAAAATGAAGATCTTTCACAGCTTGTTCTAATTCACCCTTCATTCGGCTGTAGAAAATTTTGGAATTGGGAGAAGCTCCATACGCTGAAACCAAAATATAATCATCTACCTCATTTTCTCTTGCCGCTTTGGCAAAATTATATTGGTAATCAAAATCAACCTTTCTTTGAGCTTCCTTACTTCCAGCAGTTTTTATGGTCGTTCCAAGACAAGAAAAAGCAACATCTCCCTTAACTAAATCTTGCCATTCGTTGGGTTTTTCAAAATTGACAACATGTGTTTTTAGCTTTTCATTTTCAATGTCAAGCGGCCTCCTAACAAAAGCATGAACTTCTTCGTAATCTTTATCATTCAAAAGTTGAGATACTAAATCTTTTCCGGTAGCACCAGTTGCGCCAATGACAAGAGCTTTCATTTTTATGATTGATCAATAATGAGTAATAAATGATTTTTTTAACGCTAATAAAATTACTAAATTTGATTGATGTAGAAAAGTAAGTCAACAATTATTATTTATCATTCATCAATTATATTAATATGACCGCCGAAGAACTTAGGATTTTTTGCCTTTCCAAAAAAGGTGTTACAGAAAGCTTTCCATTCGATGCTGAAACCTTGGTTTTCAAAGTTGGAGGCAAAATGTTTCTGTTGGTTCCTTTAGAAAAGCAGCCTTTGATGTTTTCTGCAAAAGCTAATCCGGAATGGAGCGCAGAGCTTAGAGAACAATATCCCCAAATAACTGGTGCGTATCATATGAACAAACTTCATTGGAATACAGTTGTATGCGATGGTATCCCATCAAAGCTTTTGTATAAACTAATCGATCATTCTTATGATTTGGTTTTTGAGGGATTGACAAAGAAAATGAGATTATCTCTAGGTAGTTGACAATTTTTTATTAACATAATATATTTTTTGATAAAATTACTCTTTATTGCTTGTGTATATTTTTTTTTTCTTCTTTACTATGTTATTGTAATTGCGCAACAAACTAATAACAGAACTTACGTTTAACATTAAAATCAAAAAAATCATGAAAAAATTAGTTTTAGGACTGTTACTAACAGTTGGTGTTTCAGGTGTCTCTTTTGCAAGTGGGAGTGCTTACTCAAAAAAAAATAATACAGCCAAAAAGAAGTCTAAGGTCGTGATGACATCGACATGTGAAGCTACGGTTAAGACAAGAGTGTATGTTGGCGGTACTTATATTGGTACTGTTACATCTACAGAGACAATAACAAGCCCAGATTGCGATAATGGAGGTGTTGTAATATATGTAAGAAAGAGAGATCTTTTGGCAAATCTTAATTAATAGTATATATATATTATTTTCGTATGATAAGGGTATTGGTATATGTATTGGTTTTTCTGAGTGAAGTTTTGTATGCTCAACAAGCAAATGTGCGTGTTGAGTATAAGACAATCATAGATAATTATAATCCTATTGTTTTAACTAGATATTTGGTTGCTAATTCAGATACTAGTTATTACTTTAATAATGGAGATGAATATAATCAGGATGGCTACGAAAAATCGATGCAAAACTATTTCCTTAAAAATTCTAGCACTCGCTTAAAGTTTGATAGGAGTTCGAATGTTTTTTATGACTACAAATTTCGAGGCCCTAAATTGACAGAACTAACCAAGGATAGTATTGAGATGAAGTATCAATTACTTCCTGAGGAGAGGAGAATATTGCAATTTAATTGTAAAAAGGCAAGAACGCAATTTAGAGGTAGAAAGTATACCATTTGGTATACAACAGAAATTCCGATTAGCGATGGTCCTTGGAAATTCAAAGGGCTACCAGGATTAGTGTTGGAAGTGGTTGATGATACCAATTTTTTCAAATTTTACGCAATAGATGTTGTAATTAATTTTCAAGGAAAGGTTCCAGATGAATTACAAAAATACTTTGTAGATAATGAAGAGAAGGCAATTCCTTATCGAAAATATATCCAAAAGGAGAATGATTTCTTTAAAGATGTTGAAGCAATGTTAAAGTCAGAATCGCCAATTGGAAGTAATTCCGTTGTAGTGAAAGGGATGCGTGGTAATGACATCGAATCAAAGTTTGAGTGGGAAAGAAAATAGATAAATAACAACTTTTTTAGTTATTATTTTACAAATGTGATAATTTTTTATTAACATAATATATTTTTCGATAAATTTATTCTTCTATATTTGTATATATTGTTTTTTTTTTTTGCTTTACTGTGTTATTGTAATTGCGCAACAAACTAATAACAAAAATTTACGTTTAACATTTAAATTAAAAAAAAACATGAAAAAATTAGTTTTAGGACTGTTATTAACAGTTGGTGTGTCAGGTACGAGTTGGGCTAACAAGGAATTAAATCAAAAATCAGAGCTTAGTTTTACTAAAGTAGCAGGAACTTGTACAGCTACAGTTACTACAAATTATTATTGGAACGGTGTAAAGTTGTATTCTGTTGTAACTGAAGAAACCGTAAGTGGTTCTATTTGTGATTCGCCTGGTGTAAGAATGGTGTTAAGGAAAGTTGATTTAGCGAAGACCACTGATTTTAACTAGAGGGTAATGGGATTTTTTATGAGAAAAAAACTTCTTCTATTTTTTTTGTTAACAAGCTGTTTGTTTTTCTCACAGCAAATTAATATTATGGTAGAGTACAAGGTAATGTTTGGTAACATTGATCCAGATGTACAAACTCAATATTTGATTGTTTTACGAGACGATAGCTACTATTTTAACAATGCTGAAGAGCTTCATTTGGAAGGTTATGAAAAATCAATGGAAAAATATCAGTTTGAAAAATCTAGAACAAGAATTAAGTATTTACCAGATGAACATGTTTTTTTTGAACATAAATTTAAGGGTCCCAAATTAACACTTTTAGCTAAAGATAGTGTGAAAATGAGTTGGAAGTTGATTTCTGAAGAAAAATTGGTTCTAGGCTATTCTTGTAGAAAAGCAGTGGTGGAGTTTAGGGGTAGGAAATACTCCGCTTGGTATACGTCTTCAGTTCCTGTTAGCGAAGGGCCTTGGAAATTTAAAGGGTTACCAGGTCTTGTGTTGGAAGTTAGTGACGATACTAATAGCTACCGATTTTATGCTATGAAAGTGGTTACAAATTTCGAAGGAAGTGTTCCGGAGCAACTCAGAGAGTATTTTACGAATGATGAGGCTACTGCCCTGCCTTACAGAGATTATATTGTGAAAGAAAATGTTTTTTTTGAGGATGCAGTGAAGAGGATTCTCGCTGAGCAACCAGTTGGAAGTAATTCAAAGATTATTTCTGAACCTAGGGATAATGATATAGAATCAAAGTTTGAGTGGGAATCTAAGTAATCAAAATTCTTAGATGAAACAATTATGTATACTATTCCTAATATTTTTTATCAAAATCTCTGCACAAACGGAGATTAAAGGAATTGTATTATCGGATGTAGAAAAGCCTTTGGTGAGAGCCAATGTCGTTTTGCATAATCCGAAAAATGAAATTGAAACTTTCGGTTTTTCTGATAAAACCGGAAGTTTTTTCGTTTCTACGGACAAAGTAGGCAAGTTTCAATTGAAGATTTCCTTCCTTAATTATCATTCTCAAGATATCGAAGTGGTGATCGATCAAAAGAATAAAATGATTGATCTAGGTAAGATTGTGCTTACGGCTTTTAAAGAGACCGAAATCAAAGAAATTGTGGTCACCCGTCAAAGTCCAATCCGTTTTGCCAAAGATACAATAGAGTATGATGTTGTAAAATTTGCGAACGGTACAGAAATGAGTGTCGAGGATATTCTTAAAAAACTTCCTGGGTTAAAGGTTGATAGTGATGGCAAAATCAAAATAGGAAATCAAGAAGTTGATCGCGTAATGGTGGAGAATGACGATTTGTTCGAGCGTGGATATCAGACACTAACGCAGAACATGTCTTCTAAGGCAATTGACAAAGTGCAAGTCCTTAAGAAATATTCTAAAAATAGGTTACTCAAAGGAATAGAAGATTCTGAGAAAATAGCAATTAACCTAACTTTGAAGGAGGATGCTAAAGGGAAATGGTTTGGTAATTTGTTGTTGGCTTCTACTTCTTATAAAGAAAACATGCATCAGGGTAAGGTCAATATCATGAATTTTTCCAAAAGGAAGAAAGTGTATTTTTTGCTTAACGCCAATAATCTTGGGTTAAACGAGATGAAAGGCGTAGAGTATTTGATAGCACCCAATTCTGATCAAGAAGTTGAGAATGTAGGACGTAATCTTTCTACTTTATCGATAGTTAACCTACATCAGAAGAATTATATGTTTGGTGAGAACCGTACTAATTTTAATAATGATAAGCTGGGTTCACTCAATTACATTTATAATTTCAAAGGAGATTGGAAGTTGAAGTTGGTAACTATTTTTAATGAGACAGAGAACCGTAATTATGTTAATAGCATCTACAGTTATCATTATGACAATGTTAGTTTCACCAATGTTGAAAACAAAACGTGGAAACAAAACAATCAAAATATTGTTGGGAAGGTAGAGATCATCAAAGAATTCAAGAGCAAAGCTAATTTGCAAATCTATAATAAGATATCTTCTCTTAAAGAACATAATGATAATGAGTTTATGTTTAATGATTTGCTTAATTTTCAACAGGGAAGCAATCGTCTTTTTGCTTCTGAAAGTAAGTTAGTCTATACAAAAAAGATTGATTCTTCGCGTGCGGTAGTTGGTGTGATGAAATTTATTTATCAAGATAGGCCATACAATTTCACAGATGAAAATGATGTTTTTCAATACCTGACAGGAAATTCTAATGCTCAAAGAATTAATCAAGTCATTGATTCTAAAATGAAGTTTGGCGGCGCAAAATTATCCTACCTTAAAAAGTATAATGAAGATCATCGATTTGAGTTGCAAATAGGGGATCAATTTAGAAATGATTATTTGTATTCTGCGATTAATCTTTATGATGATAATAATCAGATGATTGCTTTCGATCAGACTGATTTTGTCAATAATATGGCTCTCGATCAAAATTCGGTTTTTTCTGAGTTGAAGTGGGGAAATAAATGGAAAAAATGGAAAACAAATCTTAGGGTTTTATCGGAATTTGTAACATCAACTTTTAATCAAAGTCAAGAATCGGGATTTTACATCTCACCAGACATTAATTTTAGTTATGAAAATAGAAAAACTGGTAATTTTTCATTATCGGTTAATAGAAGATTTTCTCCTGTCTCCATTAATAATCTTCTAATTAATTATATATATCAAGGGGATCGTAATTTTAATGAAAGTACATTTGGATTTCAAATGTTGCCAGATTTGGGTTTAGGATTTTCTTATACCAAAGGAGAACAATTATCAAAAGGTTTTAGTCTGAGTATTAATTATAGTTATAGTGAAAGATATATCTCAAATAATGTAATTGTAAATCCTAATTATAGCTTTAATCAAAATATTTTAGTTGAAGGAAGTAACTCTTATTTTGGAAACTTTGAATTAAAGAGATATCTTAAATTTATAAAATCTCGATTTAGTCTTCTCGGAAATCTTATGATATCCGAATATGAGAATAGTGTCAACAATCAAAGTTTGATTAGAACTAAGTTTTCTAATTACAAAATAGGTTTTGAAATGAAATCAGGATGGCTAAAAAAGTTTAACTATGAATTAGGATATAATTGGACTTATAATATTATTGACTCAGATGTTAATCAAAACAATTACCTAGATCAGAAGGGCTTTGCTAACCTGTATTATAACTTCACAAAGGTTTTTCAATTACAAACTAATTTTGAATACTATAATTTTGGCAATACTCCTCAAAAAACGACGCAGTTTTTAGATATAAAATTAGACTATCGAATATTGAAATATAAAATGGATCTATTTGTCAAAGCTAATAACTTGCTCAACTCAGATAGTATACAAAGATATTCGATTTCTAATGTAAGTGAGAGTGTATATACTCAAAGATTGCTACCATTACACGTAGTGTTGGGTGTTAATGTAAGCTTTTAAAACAAAAGTTCTCTCGTCAGCCTTTCGTCTTCTTGTAGTTTTTCAATCAACTTTTCAAGACTTTCAAATTTGATTTCGGGGTGTAAAAAATCACGGAAATGGACGGTGATGGTCTCATCATAAATATCCTGGTCAAAATCCAAAATATTGACTTCCACAGTTAAAGAATTTCCTCCAACTGTAGGATTAGTCCCAATACTCAGCATGCCTTTATAGCTGCTTCCCCTTACAACAACCTCCACAATATAAGCCCCTTTTTTAGGAAGTAATTTGTAGTTTTCAGTTTCGATATTGGCTGTTGGAAATCCTATCGTACGACCTAATTTTTTTCCATGAACAACCTTTCCAGAGACAGGGTAGTGGTAACCCAGCATTTCATTGGCTTCCTTAGTTTTACCTTCAAATAAGGCATTCCTTATTTTGGTTGAGGAAATAATGTTACCATTAAGATTTAAGGCGTTCATTTCTTGAACTTCAAAATCATAAGATTGAGACATCTCAACAAGAAGATCGTAATTTCCGCTTTTATTTTTTCCAAAAACGTGGTCATGACCTACGATAAGGTGTTTTACATGGAGTTTGTCAATCAGTATTTGTTTCACAAATTCTTCTCCAGTAAGATTCCGAAACGCTTCATCAAATTCTTTTAGAAATAAATTCTGTATTCCAGAGTTTTCTAAAATTTCAGACTTTTCTTCCAAAGTGTTCAATAATTTGAGATCATCATTTGGGTTAAAAACTAATCTAGGATGTGGCCAGAAGGTAAATATTGCAGATTGCAAATTCTTTTCCTTAGCAATTTGATTAAGATGCGTGATGATGCTTTGATGTCCAAGATGTACTCCATCGAACATACCAATCGATAAGGCCAATGGATTTCTTTCGGAATATAGGTCTAGATTTTTGATGATTTTCAAAATCGAAAAATTTTGTAGGCAAAAATAGGGAATAGAATTGAAATGATTCAATTGCTTCTCCACATATATTATATAAGGTGAAATTAATCAAAATATGGTGAAGAAGACCTTACTTAAAGAGTTGGATTGACCTCTTTGGACTTATAACCAACAGTAACGTGGAAAAATATGACAAAAATCTTCAACGTCTAATTGCTAATTTGCAGACTTTCCTTATATTTGCAAAACGAAAAAATTTAGCAATGGCAAACCAAATAAAAGGGAAAATTTCTCAGATTATCGGTCCTGTAATCGACGTCGTTTTTGCAGAAGTAGAAGAACTTCCAAAGATTTATGATGCATTAGTAGTGACCAAAACCAACGGTGATAAGATTGTTTTAGAAGTAGAACAACACATTGGTGAAGATACAGTAAGATGTATCGCAATGGATGCAACTGATGGATTACAGAGAGGTAACGAAGCAGTTGGTTACGGAAATCAAATTACAATGCCAACAGGAGAAGCTGTCTATGGACGTCTTTTCAACGTAGTTGGTAGCGCAATTGATGGACTTCCAAATGTTGAGTCAGGAACTGGTCTTCCTATCCACAGAGAAGCACCGAAATTTGATCAACTTTCTACTTCAGCTGAAGTACTTTTTACTGGTATTAAAGTAATCGACCTGATCGAGCCTTATGCAAAAGGAGGTAAAATTGGATTGTTTGGTGGTGCTGGAGTTGGTAAAACAGTATTGATTCAGGAATTGATTAATAACATCGCAAAAGGACACGGTGGACTTTCTGTATTCGCAGGAGTAGGAGAGAGAACTCGTGAAGGAAACGACCTTTTGAGAGAGATGTTAGAGTCAGGAATTATTAAATATGGTGAAGGATTCATGCATTCTATGGAAGAAGGCGGATGGGATCTTTCTAAAGTTGATTTAGAAGAAATGAAAGATTCTAAATGTACTTTCGTTTTCGGACAGATGAACGAACCTCCTGGAGCAAGAGCAAGAGTTGCACTTTCTGGATTGACAATCGCTGAATATTTCCGTGATGGAGATGGAGCAGGACAAGGAAGAGATGTATTGTTTTTCGTTGACAATATCTTCCGTTTTACACAGGCTGGTTCTGAGGTGTCTGCACTTCTTGGACGTATGCCTTCTGCGGTAGGTTATCAACCAACCTTGGCTTCTGAGATGGGTGCGATGCAGGAAAGAATTACTTCAACTAAAAATGGATCAATTACATCTGTACAGGCAGTATATGTACCTGCGGATGACTTAACGGATCCGGCTCCTGCTACAACGTTTGCTCACTTAGATGCTACAACAGTATTGGATAGAAAAATTGCTTCTTTGGGTATTTATCCAGCGGTAGATCCATTGGCATCTACTTCAAGAATCTTGACTCCTGAGATTTTAGGAAACGAGCATTATGATTGTGCTCAAAGAGTAAAAGAAATTCTTCAGAGATATAAAGCGCTTCAAGATATTATCGCTATTTTGGGTATGGAAGAGCTTTCAGAAGAAGATAAATTGGTTGTATATCGTGCAAGAAAAGTTCAGAGATTCTTATCTCAACCTTTCCACGTAGCAGAACAATTTACAGGTATTCCTGGTGCTTTGGTAGATATCAAAGATACCATCAAAGGATTTAACATGATTATCGATGGTGAGTTAGACCGTTTCCCAGAAGCTGCTTTCAACTTGAAAGGAACGATCGAGGAAGCAATCGAAGCTGGTGAGAAAATGTTAGCTGAAAACGCTTAATTAGACTATAAGATATAAGATTTCAGACGTGAGACATTATTGTCGTCTGAAATCTGAAATCTGAAATCTTCAAATCTAAAATAAATGAATATAAAAATTTTAACTCCCGATAAAGTTGTTTTTGATGGTGAAGTGAAATCTGTTTTGCTTCCTGGTAAAAATGGTGATTTTCATATCATGAAAGATCACACGGCTATCGTTGCGTCACTTACTGGTGGAAAGTTGAAAGTATATGCTAATTCTATTGATGAGGTATATGAAAAGAACTTTACGAAGGAAAAGGATAAGGAAAGTATTTTCTCCTTCAAAATGAAAAGCGGAGTAATAGAATTTAGCAATAACAAAGGAATAATTCTGTGTGAATAAGTTTTTATAAACGCTCCTTTACAAAGTAAATCCTTCAATTTTTTTAAAGATTGAAGGATTTTTTTTTGTTCTTTCTTTATTTGGAGTCATTTTGTTCTTTTAGGATATCAATTGTGATTTGTTCAATATTTTATTTCTATTATATTAATAATCTGAGATTATTATATTTTTTATATTTTTGAAGGCTATTTTTGTAGTTTAGATATTTTATGAAGCAATTAATTTCTATATTTTTATTTCTGTTTTTCTTAACAAATATTATATCAGCGCAGACCGCTTCGATTAATTATTTTTTTAAGTTTTCAGATTCACAACAGACTTTGATGTTGGGAGGGATGACATCTAATGACCAAATTACTTCCGAGTATCTAAGTAGAGTAAAAAGCTATTATAGACAATTTGATCTTGAGAAGCTTGCAGTTCTAATATACAAGTTAGAGCCACTTTTGGAGGAGAATTCTTATAAAATGGGTGTTTTGTCTTTTTATAAATGTCTACTATATTGGCAAACCGGTAGCTTGAAGAATTATCAAACTGAGAAAATGCGACTGTTCAGCATTTCAGAGAATATTTCCGATCCCAATCTTAAGATTTACGTTAAAAGTCTTTACGAGTATACTCAAATTATTGATTTAGATTTAAAGGATAAGGATAATGAAATGATTGAGAGTGGTCTCAAGATTTTGCATCAAATGAAGAATGCAAAGATTGTTGACGATTATTATTATTTCATCTATGGTAAGGCTGCACATATTATCTCGGAAATATATCTTAGTCGCGATGATTATGAAAATACAGAAAAGTATTTGGCATTGACCAAGAGTATTTTTCAACGTTCTAAGGATTCTTATTTGATGATCTACTATCTAAGAGCCAAAGGTTATATGTTTGGGAAGCAGAAAAAAGCGAAGGAAGCTTTGGGGATTTATCAACAATATCTGTCTATTTGTGAGCAATATAGAGCAATGGAAAGTCGATATACTATTTTGCCAGCTGTTGCCACTTCGTATAATGATCTCAATAATCCAAAAGCCTCTGCAGATTATCTCTTGGAGTACAAGGTTATTGGTGATAAGATTAGTTTTCAAAAGGCTAAAGCTTCGGTTGTGATCAAAAATTATGAAGATGACGAAGAGGAATCCAAAACTTGGTTAACCTTTTGGGAGGTATTTTCTTTGATTATAATTTTGGTATCCGTTATTTCTTTTATTATCTACAGATTTGTGAAGAAGAGTTTTTCCGAAAAGGTTTATCAAGAGGAGGTTGCTTTTGAAGTGCCCGAAAAAAAGGAGACTCAGAATAATTCACCAACTTCTTCCAAAGATAATGTCTCCAATGAGGAACTCCTGGATTTAATTGAACTTTCTCAAGTTAATGAGAGCGCCTTTTATATCAAGTTTGCAGAGCTGTATCCTAATCTCTATAATAAATTGTGGTCTCTGACTCCGCAGCTTTCCGAGTCTGAAGTTAAGTTTGCAATGTACCTTAGACTAAATTATTCGACCAAAGAGATTGCAACTTATACCAATACTACCATCAAATCTGTCGAAAGTAAGAAGTATCGCTTGAAGAAAAAATTGAGTTTGGACAATCTAAATTCTGCTAGTTTGTACACTTTTTTCAACGAACTTTAGAAAAAAGCTCCTCGCAAAGCCTTGTGAGTGTATGTGAGTATCCAATTACTTGACATCAGTTTGTCAACTGTCATACATTTGACCCGAATAAAATTTCTCAGCAGAATTTTTTTCATCATTTGTGTTTTTTTTTATCGGGTCATGTTCTCACTTGGCCCGATTTTTTTTTGTGCAATAAAAAAACCGAAATGCAATTACATTCCGGTTTCGATTATTTTTAATCAATTAGAGGCTTTTAAACCTTTAATTTTTTGATTGATTATAATGGCTTAAAAGAAAGGTTGTTTTCCTTCAAAAATTGCTCAGCTTGGTCTCTGTAGTGTCCATTAACTAATTTGTCATGAATCGCTTCAAAAGCAGCTAGTGTTTCGTTAATTTCGGCATCAGTGTGAGAAGCTGTTGGGATTAATCTTAGTAAGATCATTCCTTTTGGAATAACTGGATATACAACTACAGAAGTAAAGATTCCAAAATTCTCTCTAAGATCTTTCACTAATAGAGTTGCTTCAACAGGGGATCCTTTCATCATCACTGGAGTTACACAAGTGTTGGTGTTTCCAAGGTCAAATCCTCTTTCTTGAAGCCCATTTTGCAACTTATGAACGTTTTCCCATAGTTTTGCCTTGATTTCAGGTCTCGTTTTTAAAAGCTCTAATCTCTTCAATCCACCAATTACCATTGGCATAGTCAAAGATTTTGCAAAAATCTGAGAACGTAAGTTGAATTTCAAATAACGAATGATTTCTTTATCTCCTGCTAAAAATGCTCCAAAACCAGCCATAGATTTAGCGAAAGTAGAGAAATATACATCAATCTTATCTTGACATCCTTGCTCTTCACCAGCTCCAGCTCCTGTTGCACCAAGAGTACCGAATCCATGAGCATCATCAACTAGAAGACGGAATTTAAACTTAGATTTTAGGTCAGTAATTTCTTTCAATTTACCTTGTTGACCTCTCATTCCGAAAACTCCTTCAGTAATAACCAAGATTCCACCGCCTTGTTCTTCGGCAACTTTAGTAGCTCTAGCAAGGTTTTTTTCCAAACTAGCAATGTCGTTATGACGATACATGAAGCTTTTTCCCATGTGAAGTCTTACTCCATCAACGATACATGCGTGAGAGTCACCATCGTAGACGATAACATCATGTCTGCTTACCAAAGCATCAATGGCAGATACCATTCCTTGGTAACCAAAATTCAATAAATATGCAGATTCTTTCTGAACAAATTCAGCCAATTGCTTTTCTAGCTCCAAATGTTGCTCGGTTTCTCCAGACATTGCTCTTGCTCCCATTGGATAGAACATGCCGTATTCTGCAGCAGCTTTTGCATCTGCTTCTAATACTTCTGGATGGTTACAAAGTCCTAAATAATCGTTAGCACTCCAGAAGACCACATCTTTTCCTTGAAACTTCATTCTCGGGCCGATAGGTCCTTCTAATCTAGGGAAAATAAAATATCCCTCGCCGTAATCAGCAAACTGACCCAATGGTCCTGGATTGACTTTGATTCTTTCAAAAATATCTACCATATATTATAGTTTTTTCGTTATTTACAAGGTCACAAAGTTAATTAAATTATGTCTAATAAAAAAACCCTTCAAAGAAGGGTTTTGTATGATTAATGCTGTGATTATTTCAAAATTTATTTGATGAATTCTGGCTTGAAAACTTCATCATAATTATGAACGCAATTGTTAACGAATCCTTGTTCTGCCATCCACTGGTCGCTATATACTTTGGTTATATATCTTGAACCGTGATCTGGGAAAATTAGAACAATTACATCTTCTGAAGTTAAATTGTTATTCTGAGCATATTGAATTAATGCTTGAGTTACAGCTCCTGTTGTGTAACCACCCATTATTGCTTCTTTCAAAGCTATTTCTCTAGTTCTATACGCGGACATTTCGTCATTAACTCTAACAAATTGGTCTACTTTATCAAAAAGAAGTGCAGATGGGATAAGATTTTTACCCATTCCTTCGATTTGGTAAGGTTTGATATCGTCTTTGTTGATAGCGCCAGTTTCGTGATATGTTTTTAGGATGGATCCTTCCGCATCAACACCGATGATTTTCACATTTGGATTTTTCTCTTTAAGAAACTTCGCAGAGCCAGAAAGAGTTCCTCCAGTTCCAGTGCAAGCAAATAAGTGAGTGACTTTACCTTCTGTCTGTTCCCAGATTTCTGGACCAGTAGTTTGGTAATGGGCATCAATATTTAACTCGTTAAAATACTGGTTAATATAGATGGAATTAGGAGTTTCTGCAGCAATTTTTTTTGCGACCTCGTAATAAGATCTCGGATCGTCTGCAGGTACGTTGGCAGGGCAAACATATACTTTTGCACCTAAAGCTTTAAGGTAAGCAATCTTTTCTGGTTTGGTCTTATCACTAACGGCAAGGATACATTGGTAACCTTTGACGATAGATACCATTGCAACAGAGAAACCTGTGTTCCCTGAAGTTGTTTCCACTATAACACTGCCTTCTTTTAATAATCCTTTCTTTTCTGCACTTTCAATAATATGAAGTGCAATTCTATCTTTAGTGGAATGACCTGGATTGGCGCACTCTAACTTGGCATAGACTTTTGCAGGGATTTCTTTTGTAACCTTATTAAGCCTGACCAAGGGAGTGTTCCCGATAAGTCCTAGTATGTTATCAAATACATTAGTCATTTTTCATCAATTTCTCTAAAAAACTGTGGGCAAAAATACGAAAAAAAAAATTATATCGAAATTAAATACACTATTTAGTCTTAATTTCTCCTTAATGTTATCGTTCCGCAAAGGTACATTTTTTTTAAAAATGATGTAACTGATACAAATCACTAAATTTCCGTATTTTTGCAGACCAAAAAAACTGTATTTTGATTACATCAGACCAATTCAAAGAAGTACAAAATCGTATCGCAGACCTTCATCGTTATTTGCAAATCGAAAAAAAGAAAATTGAGATTACCAATGATGATGAGAGAACTGCTGCTCCCGAATTTTGGGACAATCCCAAAGAAGCCGAGTCTTTTCTTAAACAACTTCGTTCCAAAAAGAAGTGGGTAGAGGATTATGAAGAAATTTTTTCTCAATTCCAGGATTTGCAAGTTCTTCAGGAATTTGCAAAAGAGGATGCCGATTCCGAAGCTGAGCTTGATGAACAGTTCCCAAATTTGTTAGAGAAAATTGAGAATTTAGAATTCAAAAATATGCTTTCTAATGAAGGTGATGAGTTGTCTGCGGTGCTTCAGATCACAGCGGGAGCAGGAGGGACTGAGTCTTGTGATTGGGCAAGTATGTTGATGAGAATGTACTCGATGTGGGCCGAAAAAAATGGATATAAATTGAGAGAACTCAATTATCAAGAAGGAGATGTCGCTGGTGTTAAAACCGTGACTTTAGAAATTGACGGAGAGTATGCTTTTGGTTATTTGAAGGGAGAAAACGGAGTTCATCGTTTGGTGAGAATTTCGCCTTTTGATAGTAATGCGAAACGTCATACGAGTTTTGTGTCGGTCTATGTTTATCCTTTGGTGGATGATACGATTGAGATTAATATTAATCCTGCGGATATTTCATTTGAAACCATGAGGTCATCAGGAGCAGGAGGGCAGAACGTTAACAAAGTGGAAACCGCAGTTAGACTTCGGCACGCTCCAACGGGGATCATCATTGAGAACTCTGAGTCTAGGTCTCAGCTTCAGAACAAAGAGAAGGCAATGCAGCTTTTGAAGTCTAGATTGTATGAGATGGAATTAGAAGAAAGAATGAGAGCTCGTAATGAGATTGAAGCCAACAAAATGAAAATCGAATGGGGAAGTCAGATTAGAAATTATGTGATGCATCCTTATAAATTAGTAAAAGATGTAAGGTCTGGTCACGAAACTTCGGATGTTGATGGGGTAATGAATGGTGATATTACGCCTTTCCTAAAGGCTTATCTGATGAGTGACGGGACGGCTGTGTCCGATGATGACATGGACTTGTAACTTTTCATTTGAAAATCATTGTTTTTTTTTTTTAATATTCTGATAATTAAAAGAAATAGAAACTGAGTTGGAAGTTCTTTTTAACTCAATTAGAGGAGCTTAATGGTCTTTCACAAAAACAAGTCTTTACTTCTTGGTAAGAATAATGTTTGGAGGTTTTACGAGATTATTTATAGGAGTTAAAGTTTAATTTGTAATTTTATTCTATAAAAAGAACATCAAATAAAAGTTGATCTCTTGTTTTTAGCTTTACTGTTAGCGTTTTCATCAAATGCACAAGTTTTGGATACACTCAATTTTAAAGAAGGTTTTCTAAGCAAAGGTTTTGAAAATAATAATTTTG
>NZ_JBYVEB010000032.1:0-30242 GCF_058117085.1 Chryseobacterium sp. CG10_8
AACACAAAGTTCGCTAAGATCTTTTCATCAATGGGCTGTCTTCAAGTTCGCCAAGGCGTTTTACTCAGCCAAAAATTTGTAAAGTTTGAATGTTTAGTTGAATTTATGTACAGCGTGTTTTTGCGCGAGGGATTGTAGTGGAAATCCTTTTTTTGCATGGGAAAAGCTATGGCAAAAAAGATTGAAACGGAAAGCCCGGTCGTAGACGCGCCCAAATAAAAAAGACTGCCTGAAAACAGACAGCCTTTTGTGCTTTTGAAGTTGGATTAATATCCGAAAATCTCCTCGAGAGAAATCTTTTTGACTTCGCCGATTTTCTTCAAATCTTCCATTTTGATATTTTTTTCAGAAGCAACCAATGCGTAAGTGTATGGTTTTCCTGATAAATTATTTTTGTGGAAATTTTTGACATCAGCCATCGAAATACCATCAACAGTATTGTAAACGTCTTTTCTGATATCATCTTTCAAGCCTAATTGTTGTGCACTAAGGTAACGATAGATAATGTCGTCCTGCGTGATTCTTTCGGTCTGAATATCCTTCTTTACCTGACTTTTTGCCAAGTCAAGATTCCCAGCAATTTCAGGCATTTTGGTCAACAACTCGTTCATCGCAGTAACTGCTTCATTGAATTTGTCCGCTTGACTTCCTACGTAACTCATCATATAATACTCGTCATTCTTTTTCTGTGGCGAAACGTAATATCCATAAGTACTGTAAGCCAAAGCCTTACTTTCACGAATGGTCTGGAACACCAAAGAACCCATTCCGCCTCCGAAATAATTGTTGAAAACTGAAACTAAAGTGGTGTTAGAAGGGTTGTATTTGTCGGTATTTCTGATCCATCTTGTTTCCGCTTGAACCATATCGTAATCTGCAAAAAGCACTTGATTCTTTGTCTGAGCAACTTGAGCAAACGTTTTCTGTGGACTTGGTTGCGCAAAAGTTGTAGGAACTTTGTGAAGTGTCGCTAATTTTGAAGTCAAATTTTTCAATTTTTCTGGACCATAATAGATGACAGTTTGCTCGTAAGAGTTCAGTTTTTTCAAACCATCAACCAAATTTTGTGATGTAATTGCATTAAGCTCTGCATCCGAAAGTGTATTGTTGAATTTGTTTTTCGCTCCGTACATCGCATAACTGGTCAAACCTTGTAAAATTGCACCTTTATTGGCTTTGGAATCTTTTCTTGATTTCGCAATTCTTGCTTTCAAAGCCGCAAGAGCTGTGTCGTCTGGTTTTGAGTTAAGCACCAAATCTTCATATAATTTCACCGCTTGGTCAAAGTTTTCTTGAAGTCCTTCGATGGTAACTGTTGTATATTCTTCTCCCGTCGAAACACTGAAACTGGAAGCGATTTTGTAAAATTCTTTAGAAATATCTTCCGCAGATTTTTTGTCAGTTCCTAAAAACTGAATGTAACTTGAAGCCAAAGATTGTTTCAAATCATTTAGAGATCCGATTTTGTAACGGTATCTTAAACGATACAATTGGTTATCCGTGTTCTGAACATAAAGCACTTCTGCTTTTCCTAATTTGGATTTTTGAATATCTTTATTGAAATCCAAAAACACAGGTTGAGAAGCTGTTGCTGGCATATCATTAACCGATTTCACGAAAGCTGATTGCTTGTCTGCATTGGTCTCTACTGGTGTGATAGTTGGCTTTTCGATTTTCTGAGTGTTCTGGTTTTCACCTTTTCTTTTAAGCACTGCTACATAATTATTTCCAAAATATTTGTTGGCAAAAGCAACAACATCGGCTTTCTTTATTTTGGAAAGGTCATTAACATAAGCGACTTGATCTTTCCAATCCAATTCTGCAGTGAAGGCACTTTGAAGCAATGAAGCTCTGTCTGCATATTTTTCGGTTTCTTGAATTTTTTGCTTTTTGATGTTATTCACAATCGAAGGCAACAAATCGTCATCGAAGTTTCCTTTTTTAAGATTTTCGATTTCGTTAAGAATTAAAGCCTGAACTTCTTCCAAAGTCTGACCATTCGTCGGAGCACCACTCACCCACAAAACGCCATAATCTTGCAAAGTATATGTGAAAGCACTTGCTCTCAAAAGCTTTTGTTTTTTAACTAAATTCAAGTCTAAAAGACCTGCTTTTCCGTTCGTTAAAATAGAACCTACTAAATCAGCTAAAAGAACATCCTTGTCCTTGTTTCCTGGTAAACGGTAAGCAATTGCAATATTCTCTGCATCTGGACCAACAATTTCCTTCACAACTGGCTTCGTCATCGGAACTTCTGGCGTGAAGGTATATTTTGGAACTGGTTTAGTTTGCATATAAGAGAATGCCTTGTCGATTTTTGCAATCACCTCATCTGGATTGAAATCTCCAGACATGATCACTCCCATATTGTTAGGAACATAATAAGTGTTGAAATATTTACGAATCTCAACCAAAGAAGGGTTTTTCAAATGCTCCACCGTTCCAATCGTCGTTTGTCTTCCGTAGTTGTGGTTAAGAAAAACATTGGAAAACAAAGTTTCAAAAACTTTTCTACCATCGTTATCCAAACTTCTATTTTTTTCCTCGTAAACCGCTTCTAATTCGGTATGGAAAATTCTTAGCACAGGATTTCTAAATCTTTCCGCTTGTACAGCCAAGTATTTATCAATGGAACTACTTGGGACATCGTCTGTATAAACCGTTTCTTCGAAACTGGTCCAAGCATTGGTTCCTTGCGCTCCCATTGCAGACATCATTTTGTCATACTCATTGGCAATGGAATATTTGGAAGCAACTCCAGAAACAGAGTCAATTTTTTTGTAAATGGCTTTTCTTTGCGCTTCGTCTTTTGTTTTGTTGTATTGTTCGTACAAAGCATCGATTTTATCCAATTCCGTCTTTTCTTTTGCCCAATCCAAAGAACCGTATTTGTCTGTTCCTTTGAACAACATATGCTCCAAATAGTGAGCTAAACCAGTGTTGGTTGCAGGATCGGTTTTACTTCCTGCTTTTGTAGCAACAAAAGCCTGAATTCTTGGGTCTTTTTTTGTAGGACTTAAGATTACCGTTAAACCGTTTTTCAAGGTGTAAAACCTCGCCTGAGTTGGATCGTTGGTGACATACTTATACGTATATCCACCACTTTTTGCTTCTTTCCATTCATAGGTTTGGGAATATCCCAAAACCGCAACAACGAAAAGAAGTGACATCAAAATTCTCTTTGTCATTTTTTGTTTTTTACGAATTATTTTTAATTTAAAGTATCAGAAGCGAATTTAATCATTTATTTTCGGTCAAACAGCAATCGTTCTCCGAATTTATCTTCATTGAATTTTCCATTTTCATACGCTAAATTTCCGTTCACGAAAGTGTGGGTAATTTTATTATGAAATACCATTCCTTCTAATGGGCTCCAACCACATTTGTAAAGAATATTTTCTTTTTCAACTTTCCATTCAGAATCCAAATCAACCAAAACCAAATCTGCTTTATAACCTTCTTTAATGAAACCACGTTTCTCGATTTCAAATAAAATCGCAGGATTATGACACATTTTCTCTACCACTTTTTCCAAAGAAATTTTTCCGTTTTGATGATTTTCTAACATCACATTCAAAGAATGCTGAACCAAAGGTGCTCCCGAAGGACAACTGGTGTAAGGATTTTGTTTTTCTTCAAAAGTATGAGGAGCATGGTCTGTGGCAATTACATCAATACGGTCATCCAAAAGCGCTTCCCAAAGTCCATCTTTATCTTTTTGAGTTTTAACGGCGGGATTCCATTTAATTAAAGAACCTTTGGTGTCGTAATCTTCATTGGTAAAAGTCAAATGATGAACGCAAACTTCCGCAGTGATTTTTTTATCTTTTAAAGGAATGTCATTTTGGAAAAGGTCAGTTTCTATGGCCGTTGAAAGATGATAAATATGAAGTCTCGCTCCTGTTTTTTTTGCTAATTCCACCGCTTTGGACGAAGATAAATAACAGGCTTCTTCGCTTCTAATTAAATGATGAAATTTCACTGGAATATCATCTCCATATTCAGCCTTGTATTTCTCGGTATTGTTTCGGATGGTGGTTTCGTCTTCACAATGCACACAAATTGGCATTTTAACTTTTGAAAAAATATTTTCTAAAATCTCAGGATTATCAACCAACATATTTCCAGTCGATGAGCCCAAAAACAACTTGATAGCAGCAACATTCCTTGGATTAGTTTTCAAAACTTCTTCCAAATTATCGTTGGTTCCACCCATCGAAAAGGAGTAATTAGCATAAGATTTCTCAGACGCGATTTTATATTTTTCTTCCAACAATTCCTGAGTTACAGCATTAGGAACTGTGTTGGGTTGTTCAATAAAACTCGTCGTTCCACCTGCAATTGCTGATTTGGATTCAGATTCGATATCGCCTTTATGCGTCAAACCCGGCTCCCGAAAATGAACTTGGTCGTCAATTACTCCAGGTAAAAGATATTTTCCAGAGGCATCAATAATTTTATCTACATTTTCTTCGGAAATATGTTTTTCAATTTTGGAGATTAAATCATTTTCGATGAGCAAATCGCTTTCAATAATTTGATTTTCGTTGACAATTTTGGCGTTTTGGATGAGGATTTTCATTCTTAGATTTTAGATTTTAGATGTCAGATTTTAGACATCGTTTAAATAAATGATTACTGTTTCAAATTTAAGATTAAAAAAGGGTTTGGGAAAATTCTAAACTCTAATTTCTAACTTCTAACTTCTTTGGTTAACTTTGCCCAAAAATTTTCAGAGATTGTATAAGAAACTATTAGGACAAACAGCTGTATATGGCTTAAGTTCTGTTTTGGTCCGTATTTTTCCGTTTATTGTAGCACCAATAGTTACTGGTGCTTTTGGCCCAACTGCTTCTTCTCCATTTGTGGATTGGTATTCTATCGCAGGCGTTATTACAGTATTACTTACCCACGGAATGGAGACTTCATTCTTCCGTTTTGCACAGGAAGATAACATTTCCAAGAAAACGTTGATTTCTACAACTTCACTAAGTATTCTTTGTACTGGTTTTATTTATTTGATTCTCGGTTATGTATTTAGATATCAATTAGCATACGCTTTTCAGACACCGGATCAAGTTAACTTTTTGATCATTTTCCTATTTATCCTATCTATAGATGCTTTTTCAACCATTCCATCTGCAGTTCTGAGATTAGAAGGAAGACCGATACAATATATGCTTTCCAAAGTTTTAGGTTCTCTTGTTTACTTTGGCTTAGTTTGGTTTTTTATTAAATTTCTTAAAAACAGACCCGAAGGCTTCTTGGGAATAACCTATAATCCTCAAATAGGTGTTGGTTACGTCTTTATTGCAAACTTGGCGCAAAGTACTGTAACACTACTTATTGTCGGAAAAGAATTTGTGAATTTCAGCATTAAAAGTTTCGATTTCAAACTTTGGAAACGAATCATGAATTATTCATGGCCAGTGATGATTGCGGGACTTGCTGGTGTTATCAACCAAACTCTTGATAGACAATTTTTAAAATTCTTACTTCCAGATAACCAAGCCAGACATCAGATTGGTGTTTACGGTGCGGTGTATAAAATTGCCACTTTCATTACAGTGTTCCGACAAGCTTATCAACTGGGAATCGAGCCCTATTTTTTCTCAAGTTTTAAAGACAAAAACAGTCACAAAACCTACACGGTTTTGATGGATATTTTTGTGATTTGTAATTGTTTGATTTTTCTTTTTTTAATGGTTAATCTACAATGGATTTCGGAAAGATACTTAGGCAATGAACAGTACTATGAAGGAATAGCCATAATCCCTTGGGTGATGTTAGGTGCCTTATTTTTAGGGATCTACCTTAACCTTTCCATTTGGTACAAACTTTCTGACCAAACCAGAGTTGGACTGTACATTTCCCTTATTGGTGCCGGAATTACTATTTTGATTAACTTCCTATTTATTCCACAGTACGGATACTGGGCAAGTGCAATGGCCGCTTTAATAACTTATACCAGCATGATGGTCATTTCCTACATTTGGGGAAGAATCATGTATCCAATTCCATACAACACAAAGAAAATCTTAATGTATATAGGTATCACAGTAACTTTTTCTGTGATTTCGTTTCATTTCTTTAGGACCAATTACATTGTAGGAAATCTTTTCCTTTTAGCTTTTATAGCCTTCGTTGCGTACCATGAAAAACCTATTATTAACAAAATTTTAAAAAGATAAAATGACCATAAAAATCATTAATAAATCCAAACATCCACTTCCAAAGTACCAAACCGAACTATCCGCAGGGATGGACTTGTATGCAAATTTGGAAGAGTCTTTTACATTGAAGACTTTAGAAAGAAGATTGTTTCCCACTGGTTTATTTATTCAACTTCCTGAAGGTCACGAAGCCCAAATTAGACCAAGAAGTGGACTTGCGCTCAAAAACGGAATTACAGTCCTTAACACTCCTGGCACGATTGATGCAGATTATCGTGGCGAAATTGGCGTAATTTTAGTAAATTTGTCTTCTGACGAATTCACAATAAATGATGGTGACAGAATAGCGCAAATGGTCATCTCAAAACACGAAACCGCTGTTTGGGAACAAGTTGAAGAACTTGATAGTACTGAGCGAGGTCAAGGTGGGTTTGGAAGTACAAAAATTTAAAAAAAACACAGAAAACTAATCAAAAAAAAGAGTAATGAAAATAATCGTTCCTATGGCTGGAAGAGGCTCCAGATTAAGACCTCACACCCTTACAGTTCCAAAACCATTAATCCCAATTGCAGGAAAACCAATCGTACAAAGATTAGTTGAAGATATCGCTAAAGTAGCAGGAGAAGAAATTGATGAAATTGCTTTCATTATCGGAGATTTTGGTGATGAAGTAAAAGAATCTCTTATTCAAATCGCAGAAAAATTGGGTGCGAAAGGAAGTGTATATACCCAAGATGAGCCATTAGGAACAGCACATGCTATCAAATGTGCGGAAGAATCCATGCAAGGTGATGTAGTTGTGGCTTTTGCTGACACGCTTTTCCGTGCAGATTTCAAATTGGATAAAAATTCGGATGGTGTTATTTGGGTGAAGAAAGTGGAAGACCCTTCCGCTTTCGGTGTTGTTAAATTAGACGATTATGGCTTCATTACTGACTTTGTTGAAAAGCCAAAAACCTTTGTATCCGATTTAGCGATTATTGGAATTTACTATTTTCAAAGTGCTCAAAAATTGATGTCTGAAATTAATCACATAATGGATAACGACATCAAACAAGGTGGCGAATTTCAATTAACTACTGCTTTGGAAAATCTTCGTCAGAAAGGTGCAAAATTTTCTTTGGGGAAAGTTGACGATTGGATGGATTGCGGTAACAAAAATGCAACAGTGGAAACTAATGGAAAGATTTTGGAATACGAAAAAGAAGAATTTTCTCATTTTCCAGCATCTTCTAAAATTGAAAACAGCTTAATCATTCACCCTTGTTTTATTGGTGAAGACGTAGAAATAACCAACTCCAAAATTGGACCTTACGTTTCTCTTGGCAAGGGAACCAAAGTGGTTAATTCTAACATCGACAATTCGCTAATCCAAGGAAACACAGTCATAGACCACGGAAACTTGAGTAATTCTATGATTGGGAATTCAGCCCACTATTATGGTGTATCGAGAGAAATTTCTTTAGGAGATTATTCAGTTTTGGATTTTCTTTCTAAGGATTAAATGATAAAAATATAAAATCTCACTTTCCAAACCACACAAAACATTTTGTGTGGTTTGGCGTTAATATTGCAAAGTTTTATTTATCTTTTTTAAGATTAATCCAACCTATATGAAGCAACTTCTTATTATCCTCGTCTCTGTAACGATTCTGCTTTCTTGTAAGGCGAAAAAAGCCGTGGATGATAACTCTTCAGCCACTGATTCTTTGGCTATCTATGATAATAATCCAAAAGATGCCAATCAGCCACTTAATAGCACCGTCGAATTTTATACGACGATTTTGCCCCCTGTCGAATTCAACCATATTAAAATCAATAGTAAAATTGACATCCAAAATGACACCCAGTATCTTCCAACATTAGATGTGGTTACTTATATAGAAAACAATACGCAAATATGGATGAACATCACTGCATTCCTGCTCCCAGCTGGAAGAGCTGTTGCAACTCAGGAAGGGATCAAAGCATATTTAAAGACCGAAAAAACATACATCGATTCCGAATTCGAATATCTTAATAAGCTCCTTAACGTCAATTTTATCAAATACAAGTCTTTAGAAAAACTGTTAATGGGAAGAACATTTCTCCGTGTTAACGATAGTAACTACAGACTAACCAAAAATGCTTCGGGATATAAGCTAACTTCATTCAACAACCAAAAAATTGAAAATGAAGGAGTCGTGAGAGAATACAAAGTTGAAATAGATTATACAACCAACTACGACCTCAAAAGAGTGTACCTAAAAGATGTTAATTCCGAAGACGAATTAGAAGTACTTTACGACAACTGGGAAGAATTCAAGACCTACAGAATGCCAAAAAATGTTAAAATAACTATAAAAGGAAGCAAAAACAGCCAAATTTCATTAGAAAATACGAAATTTGACGACATTGAGATGAAAACACCTTTTTCCATCCCAAGCAATTACAAAAAAATTGAAATTCAATGATTAAGAAAATTAGTCTTTTTGCAATAATTCTTTTATGTGTACACTCCTTTGCTCAACAAACAAAAGAGCAATTGCAGAAACAAAGTGCTGAACTAAAAAAACAAATTGCCGCCATCAACTCCGACCTATCAAAATCTAGAAGTGAGTCTAGACTGTCATTGGCATATCTCAGCAATGTTACCAAAAAAATTGAACTTAGAGAAAAAGTATATAACAACACCCAAAAAGAAAAACGCTTTATTGAGGACGACATCTACTTGAGACAATTAGAAATTAATCGTCAAACGAAGGAACTAGAAGTTCTTCGTAAAAACTATGCAGAAGTTCTTATTAGTGCCTACAAAAACAGAGGTCTCCAAAACAAAGTAACCTTCATCCTTTCCTCTGGAAGTATTGGAGAGGCAATTAGAAGAATCCAATACCTCAAACTTTATTCTGATTACCAAGAAAGAAAAGCTGCAGAAATTGGAAATGCTGCAAAGACGCTTCAGTTATCCATCGGAGAAAGACAAAAATCGATGAAACAAAAAGATGTTTTGCTTTCCAACCAAGAAAAGGAGTTAACTACCATTAATGCTGAAAGAATCCAGAAAGAAAAACTATTGGAGGATTTTAGAAAAAATGAAACCAAACTCGTTGCTCAACTCAATCAAAGGATAGCTCAGCAAAAAGCAATTGATAAGAAAATATCTTCTATTATCGCAGAAGAATATCGAATAGCCAAAGCAGAAGAAGAAGCCAAGAAAAAAGCAGAAGCCGAAAAAATTCGTTTAGCTAAAGAAGCAGCTGCTAAAGAAAAAGCTAAAATTGATGCCGAGAACAAAGCTAAAGCTGCTGCTTTAGAAAAAGAAAGACTTCGTGCAGAAGCAGAGGCAAAAAAAGCTGCGGAAGCCTTAGCAAAAAGGGAAGCTGAAGAAAGAAAGAGAGCAGACGAAGCCGCTAAGACAGAAGCTACAGCTCGTGACGAGGCAAAAAAATTATCTGCTGCGAAAGAAGCTGAAGCTGCAAGAATCAAATCAAGAGAAGCTGAAGAAAAATTGGCTGCTGCGAGAGCTGCGGAAGCTGATCTAGTAAGAAAAAAAGACGCGGAAAAGAAAGCAGTCGACACCAAAGCTTTGGCCACTTATGGAGTAACAGCTAGTGCTTCTTCGAATTTTTCTGCAAACAAAGGAAAAATGAGTATGCCTGTTTATGGCCCGATTACACACCATTTTGGCAGACAAAAGCACCCAGTCTATGATGTATGGGAGGACAACCTTGGTATTAAAATCGCAGCTTCTAAAGGAAGTGTAGCTAAGTGTGTTTTTCCTGGAGAAGTAACCAGAATTATGGACAATAGTGACGGAACTTTGTCAATCTTTATCAAACACGGAACCTACTTTACGGTGTATTCTAACTTGAAAAGCATTTCTGTTAAAAAAGGACAACAAGTTGCTGCAGGAACAACTGTTGGAGTAATAGGTGAATCTTTTGATGGAAGTACCACACTAGATTTCCAAGTTTGGAATGGTCAAACACCAGTCAATCCACAAGAGTGGGTTAATTAATTTTTCACTAATTTTGCAAAAATTTAACGATATGAATTCAATTGTAATATTAGCCCTTTCATGGCAACACTTTTTAGTTGTTGCGGTTATAATTCTAATATTGTTCGGAGGAAAAAAAATCCCTGAATTGATGAGAGGCTTAGGTTCTGGAATCAAAGAATTTAAGGACGCTGTAAAGGAAGAGGACAAGACTCCAGAAGAGCAAAAGAAAAATTCAGATTCAGCTTCATAATACACTGACTATGAACTTGATTAATGCAGCCTGGAAGATTTTCGAACAATCTATTTCTGATTATCATATTTCTGATAATGTCGATGCGACTATAACTAATCCATTTGAGCAAGGCAGTTTGGAACAACTTTTGTATGCTAAGAACTGGATTGATACGGTCCAATGGCATCTAGAAGATATCATTAGGGATGAAAATATTTCACCCGAAAACGCATTGGTAATCAAAAGGAGGATTGACGCTTCTAACCAGCAAAGAACGGACTTGGTTGAATATATCGACCGTTGGTTTTTGAAAAAATATGAAAGCATCACTCCCTTATCGGAGGCAAGAATCAACACAGAAACTCCAGCTTGGGCAATCGACAGATTATCCATTTTGGCTTTGAAAATTTATCATATGGAAATTGAAGCAACCAGAGCGGACGCTTCAGATGAACATCGTAAAAAATGTAATGATAAGTTATCGATTCTTTTAGAACAGAAAAAAGATTTATCCACTGCTATTGATTATCTTCTTGATGATATTGAGAACGGAAGAGTTAAGATGAAAACGTACCAACAAATGAAAATGTACAATGACGAAACTCTTAACCCGATCCTTTATCAAAAGAACAAACAATGAAGAGATTAGGATTTCTTGTCATCATTAATTTAGCCTTGATTTCGTGCGCCTCCGAAAGTTACAGCTCGTCTCCGCTTTCGAATGCGTTTACTAGCCAATCCTCTTCAACCATTAATACAGAAGTAGCCTTTTCTAACTTTATTGTCGAAAACGTTAACGCTAGCGAATTAAATGCTTTAATTTCATCATTCCCAACATACAATAATGAGAAATTAGACAAGGAAATCACTTACATGAAAATCAATCTTCAGACTTATCTTTACGCGATTGAAGCTGGTAACAGGGAAGCAAAAACCAAGTCCTATAACAATTTCGAGAAAAGATACGTGAAGATTCAGAATCTTAGAAAATCTCTCAATGCGGACCAAGAAGAAGTCCTTAACAGGTACTTGGTAAGAATCAAAACTAATATCTCAGAAATAGAAGCTGTTGTTAATCAATAATAACACTTCATCGCTTAAATTTAACTTTCCATGATTAAAATACAGGCTGAAGCCAATGTTCCTACCGAATTTGGTCAGTTCAGGATGATTGCTTTCTCAGAAGAAGAAAGTAATTGGATGCCACATATGGCCATTGTATCTGACTCCACCGATTTTTCGAAGACCGTTAATGTGAGATTCCATTCCGAGTGCATTACTGGCGAAGTTTTTCACTCCAAAAAATGCGAATGTGGTCAACAATTAGATGCGGCAATGAAATACACCCATGAAAATGGCGGAATCATCGTCTATCTTCGACAAGAAGGTCGCAATATCGGTATCATTAATAAACTGAAAGCTTACGCTTTACAAGAACAAGGTCTAGACACAATCCAAGCAAATTTGCAGTTGGGATTACCCGCTGATGATAGAGACTTTGGAGTTGCCATCGATATCCTCAAACTTCTTGGAGTCAAAGAAATCAATCTTTTGACCAACAATCCAGAGAAACTGAAATACGTCGAAAATAGTGATATCAAGCTTGTTTCTCGAATTCCTTTGCAAATCAAATCTAACGAAGTAAGTAGAGATTATTTGAAAATCAAAAAAGACCAATTTGGTCATCTCCTTGATGATGAAATTGACTAGAAATAAAAAACGCTTTGGAAATCCAAAGCGTTTTTTCATAATTAAAATAATTAAAAAACTTGACTTGCAATTTTTTTAACAGCCTCACTTTTACCCATCGAATAATAGTGTAAAACGGGAGCTCCATGTTCCATAAGCTCTTTACTTTGGTTAATACACCATTCGATTCCTATTTCTTTTACTTCCTTGTTATCTTTGCTTTTCGCCACCGCAATCACTAATTCATTAGGCAAATCCACTTTGAATCTGTGTGGAATCATACTCAATTGAGATTTGGTGGTAATAGGCTTCAATCCAGGAATAATCGGAACATTGATGCCTACTTCACGACATTTTTTAACAAAATCAAAATACTTCTGGTTATCAAAAAACATTTGAGTTACAATATAATCAGCACCTGCATCAATCTTCTTCTTCAGATGGTAAATATCTTGTTCAAAACTTGCTGCTTCCATGTGTTTTTCCGGATATCCAGCTACTCCTATATCAAAGCTTGTAGGTGAAGAATTTTCGAGGTTCTCGTCGAGGTAACTGCCATTATTCATTTCCATTATCTGCTTTACCAAATCCTTAGCTAATGGATGTCCATTCTTTTCTGGTTTGAAGTAAATTTCGGACTTCACGGCGTCACCACGAAGCGCTAATACATTATGAATACCTAAAAAATCCAAATCTATCAGAAAATTTTCCGTGTCTTCTTTGGTAAACCCTCCACATAAAATATGAGGAACCGCATCTACACTATATTTGTTTTGAATTGCAGCACAAATCCCTACAGTTCCAGGTCGTTTTCTTACCACTTTTTTCTCCAAAAGCCCATCTTCCCTCTCATGAAACTCATATTCTTCACGGTGATAAGTCACATCTACAAATGCTGGATTAAACTCCATTAAAGGATCAATCGCATCAAAAATAGATTTAATATTCTGTCCCTTCAATGGAGGCAAAATCTCGAAGGAAAAAAGTGTTTTCCCGTTGGCGTTTTTTATATGTTCTGTTACTTTCATTCTATTATTTTAATATTATCTATGACATCTTGTAAATCCTGAAAAAATTCATTTAAGTTAGCTGTAAGCAATACTTTTCTATCTTGCAATAAAAAAGATCTCGCGTTTGAACTAACCAATATTGTACTGTAAACGGCGGTTATTCTACGGGGATAAAATTCATCTAAATCAGGTGCTTTGAATTTTGCCATACAAAAAAAATTTGCCATGACAGAATCGATTGTATCAACTCTAATTAAGAAATCTCTACTGATTGAGCCCAAATATCCAAACAATTTTTCAGTACTTCCAAAAAAATGGATAAAAGTTTTCAATAATGCATAGTTCTTTTTATAGAAATTAAAAGAATCCATAAATTTTCCTTTATAATAAACATTATCTAAATTTCTATTTGAATAAAATTCATAGATATCTAAAATCGATTCTTTTGAAAAATTACTATTAAAAACTTGTCTTGCAGTAATAAAATTTTCACTAATTGCCTCTCCTAAAACATATTGCAAAAATAGAATATGACTATCTCTTTGTAATTCCGTATCATTAACCTTAAAGTTTTGCTTGAAAAGTAAGTAATAATCCGTGTTACTATAATAATAAGGTTCAACAGAATAAAACTTATTTATATATCCAAAGAAATCAGTTTCAGAACCATAAAAATGATGGTAAATAGATTGAATGTTCTTTAAATCACAAACCAAAATAATTTTCTCAAATCCAAACTTATTTTCTTCTAAATTATCATGAGCAGAAAGAATATTTAGAATTCTAAAAATATGTTCAGGGTCAATTCTGTCTAAATCATCAATAACAAGAATAGTTTTCTTTTCTGTATTTTCTTCAATATTATTGATTAATTGATAAATAAGTTGGGTAACAGCGTTATTCTCGTACAAAGAACCAACCTTATTAGTTTCCTTGTCAAAATACTCTTGAATTAATTTTAAGTCAGGATTGCTTTCAATTTCTTTTTTAAAATTATCATAATCACTCTTACTAATTTCTGTCAGCTTTGTGAGAAGTTTTCCAAAACCTTTAAGAATGTTATATGATTTTGGCAAATTATCTTCAACTATAGTTTCTCCAAGTAAATCTACATTAGATATAAAATCACCTAAAAATTTATTTGAAAAATATTGGTATACTAAGTTTCCCGTAGGAAAGTTGAAATTTTCAAAATCAATGACATTTTTATCAATAATTTGAAATAAAATATCAAACTTTATCAGTTCAAAAATATCTTCGTTGGACGAAACAGAATAATTAACAGGATTAAGAAATATTGGAAAGTATTTTTCTTTATAATTTTCATCGTCAAAAAAAGCTTTTAGAAAATAAGATTTTCCAATACCGAACTTCCCTGAAAAAATAATACGTTTATTATTTTCAAGCATTAAATGTTTTTCGAAAGTATTAAAAACTTTTTCTACGTATTCTTTTGACATAAATTAAATTTTAATTCTAAAGATTGCTTCGTTCCTCGCAATGACTTAGTTCGCTAAATTCGGAGCCAACCATTTTTTAGCAAAATCTACTTCAATATTTTTACGTTTAGCAAAATCTTGTACTTGGTCTTCAGCGATTTTTCCTACTCCAAAATATTTTGCTTTTGGATTGGCAAAATAATATCCTGAAACAGCTGCAGTTGGGAACATCATCAAACTTTCAGTCAATTCTAAACCAATGTTTTCTTTCACTTTTAAAATTTCCCAAATCGTCAGTTTTTCCAAATGGTCTGGACAAGCTGGATAGCCTGGAGCTGGACGAATTCCTGAATATTTTTCAGCAATTAAATCTTCGTTTTCCAAATTTTCATCAGAAGCATAACCCCAAATTTCGGTTCTGATTTTATGGTGCAAATATTCTGCAAATGCTTCTGCTAAACGGTCTGCTAAAGCTTTTACGATAATCGCATTATAATCATCGCCTTTATCGTAATATTTTTCAGCTAATTCTTCCGTTCCGAAACCTGTAGTGACTGCGAAACATCCTACATAATCCTCAACTCCTGTAGATTTTGGAGCGATGAAATCACTTAAAGCTAAATATTCTTTTCCTTCCGATTTTTTCAATTGTTGACGAAGTGTTCTGAACGTATGAGTTTCGTCGCCGTTCTTCAATTCAATATCATCATTTTCTGTTGAATTTGCAGGGAAAATTCCGAAAACACCTTTCGCGGTGAACAATTTTTCATCTAAAATAACTTTCAATAATTTTCGTGCATCATTGAAAAGTTCAGTTGCTTGTTCACCCACAACTTCATCAGAAAGGATTTGTGGATACTTTCCGAAAAGGTCCCAACTTCTGAAAAACGGTGTCCAATCTACAAAAGGAAGTAATTCTTCTAAGTTTTGGTTTTCGATAATGGTTACACCTAAGTTTTTAGGTTTTGAAATTCCTTCGTTTTTCCAATCGATTTTGAAGTTTTGTTTTCTGGCTTCTTCGATGGATACATATTCTTTTTCGATTTGACGATTCAAGAATTTTTCACGGAAATCGTCGTAATCTAATTTTAATTCTTTTTGATAATTCTCGGAGTTTCTATCCAACAACTGAGAAACCACACCAACTGCTCTCGAAGCATCATTGACGTGAACAACCGTGTTGGAATATTTTGGAGCAATCTTCACTGCAGTATGTGCTTTTGAAGTCGTTGCACCTCCGATTAATAAAGGAAATTTTAAATTCTTTCTTTCCAATTCATCGGCGATGTGAACCATTTCGTCCAAACTTGGCGTAATCAAACCACTTAATCCAATCACATCCACGTTTTCATCAATTGCAGTCTGAATAATTTTTTCCGCAGGAACCATCACTCCCAAATCCACAATCTCGTAGTTGTTGCAACCCAAAACTACACTCACAATATTTTTACCAATATCGTGAACGTCGCCTTTTACAGTTGCCATCAAAACTTTCCCGTTGGCTTTTTGAGTTTGGTCTTTTTGAGCTTCGATAAAAGGTTGAAGATAAGCCACCGCTTTTTTCATGACACGAGCAGACTTCACCACCTGTGGAAGAAACATTTTTCCGCTTCCGAAAAGGTCACCAACAACGCCCATTCCCGTCATCAAATTACCTTCGATAACATCTAAAGGTCGGCTTGTCAAATGTCTTGCTTCCTCTACATCTTCTTCGATAAAACGGTCGATTCCTTTCACCAAAGCATGTGTAATTCTATCTTGTAAAGGATTTTTTCTCCATTCTAAATCTTCAACGATTTCTTTCTTTGTTGATTTATTTTTTTCTGAGTAATCGAGTAATCTTTCGGTTGCGTCGTCTCTTCTGTCCAACATCACATCTTCCACCAACTCCAACAAATCTTTTGGAATTTCGTCGTAAACTTCGAGCATTGTTGGATTAACGATTCCCATATTCATCCCGTTTTTAATGGCATGATATAGGAAAACCGAATGCATCGCTTCACGAACCGAGTCATTCCCACGAAACGAAAACGAAACATTAGAAACTCCACCCGAAACTGAAACATGAGGGAGATTTTCTCTCACCCATTTTGTTGCGTTGATGAAATCTAAAGCATTTTTGCGATGTTCTTCCATCCCCGTTGCAACGGGGAAAATATTTAAATCGAAAATAATATCTTCCGCAGGAAAGCCAACTTGGTTCACCAAAATATCGTAACTGCGTTGACAAATTTCAATACGCCTATCGTAGTTATCCGCTTGTCCAACTTCATCAAAAGCCATGACAATTACCGCCGCTCCGTATCTTTTTATTTTTTTGGCTTGCGAAATAAATTCTTCTTCACCACCTTTCAAACTGATGGAATTTACCACTGCTTTTCCTTGAACCACTTGTAAACCTGCTTCTAAAATCTCCCATTTTGAAGAGTCAATCATAATTGGGATTCTTGCAATATCAGGTTCTGAAGCGATTAAATTTAAGAATTTAACCATGCAATATTTTCCATCAAGAAGTCCGTCATCAAAATTGACATCCAAAATCTGAGCTCCACCATCAACTTGATGTCTTGCAATGTCTAAAGCTTCAGAAAATTTTTCTTCCTTAATTAATCGAAGAAATTTTTTGGAACCTGCAACATTGGCACGCTCACCAACATTGATGAAATTGGATTCAGGGGTTACTACGAGTGGTTCGAGACCAGAAATTTTTAAATATTTACTCATTATTTTATTGTGAAACCACTTTCAGTAGTTTCATTACGATACCTACCAAAAAAAAGTTTGCTTTACATTGTTTCTTCCATCACCTTTTCTATAGAAGTCGCATTGGATTTTAATAAATCATAATGCTTCCCTAATGCCATGGTTAATGGAAATTGTTTATAATTAAATTGATGTTCTTGGGCAAAATTTTTAATTTCATCGGTTATCTCATTGTAATACACATAACTGTAACTTGGAAATAGATGATGTGCAACATGAAAATTAAAATTCCCCAAAATATGTCTGATAAACCAGTTATTATTAGTTAAATCATTGGTTACTTCAAATTGGTGTCTTATCCAAGTGAAAGGAAGTCCATCATTTTCATCCAGCACTGGAAACTCATTATCTGGAAGTGGATGCAACGGAAGCAAAACGAATAGTGCAAAAACACTTGCAACAATTACTTGTAAAAACCAAGCTCCAAATGCTAATTTCCAAGAGACACTGAAGAAAACGACAGGGACTACTATTTGATAAAAGAAATAAAAGAGTTTATAAAGAACCATTTTTATCTTTTCACTGGTTGGAATATTCCCTTGTGTCTTTTGAATCACCCGGTCTTTGTCAAAAAAATCTCTAAAATCCCTAATAAACATCCAATTGAACAGGTACAAAGGATAAATTAAAAAGAAAATTCGATGTTGGATTTTCTGTATTCCTCGAGCTGGAATATGAGGATAGATTTTCAGTACTCCACTTTGCTCAATATCGGTATCCCACCCATCCACATTAGGATAGGCGTGGTGACTTACGATATGTCTCTTTTTCCAGATATAGGAATTAGCTCCTACAAAGTCGAAAATCTGTAATACCAAACTGTTGAGATTTTTACTTTTAAATATATTATTGTGTGCCGCTTCATGAATCAAATTAAGGTATATTAATACCAAAGTGATTCCCATACATGCATAGCTTACAAGGTAAATCCAGTGATTAGTGGAGTTAAATATTGCCAGAAAGTACAATCCAAAATAGACTACCGGTAGGATAACTACTTTAATCTGGATATAGATATCCCTATTTTCTTCAATCTCTTCAACTCTATTGTTGACCCTTTTTCTCAAATCGTTAAATAGCTGGGATTCCTCCTTAGTTTTAAGGTAAGATGGTTTTTTCATTAGTTAAGTTTTTTGCAAAATTACAAACGAAAATTCCTTCAAGAAAAAAAATTGATTAAAAAAATGCTCTTTCCTTAACGATTCTTGGTGAATAATTTTTCACTAAATCTGCAATCGCCTTTATATGGGGTGGTGTCGTACCACAACAGCCTCCAATGATATTAATCAGTCCTTTGTCTGCATATTCTTTAATTTGCTCGGCCATCATCTCAGGTGACTCATCATATTGTCCAAATGCATTAGGCAAACCTGCGTTAGGATAAGCAGAAATATAAAAATCTGATTCTTGTGCAATACTTTCTAAATAAGGAGTCAACTGTTTTGCTCCCAAAGCACAATTAAATCCAACACTCAATAAATTAAGGTGAGAGACCGAAATCAAAAATGCTTCCGCTGTCTGACCACTCAAAGTTCTTCCGGAAGCATCAGTAATCGTCCCAGAAACCATAATCGGAATTTTTACATTTCTTTCCTCCTGAATTTCATCAATCGCGAACAAAGCTGCTTTTGCATTGAGTGTATCAAAAATCGTTTCGACCAAAAGAATATCGCTTCCCCCGTCTAACAATGCTTCCGCTTGTTGTTTGTAAGCAATTCTAAGTTCATCAAACGTAATGGCTCGATAACCTGGGTCATTAACATCGGGAGAAAGTGAAGCTGTGTTATTTGTTGGCCCCATCGAACCAGCAACAAACCTTGGTTTTTGAGGATTTTCTGTAGTGAATTCGTCGCAAACTTTCCTTGCTATTTTTGCTGATTCATAATTCAGTTCATAGACCAAACCTTCCATATGATAGTCCGCCATTGCGATAGTGGTTCCAGAAAAGGTATTGGTTTCGATAATATCTGCTCCCGCTTCCAAATATTGTTTGTGAATCGCTTCAATAATATCTGGTCGTGTGATGGAAAGCAAATCATTATTCCCTTTAAGAGGAGATTCCCAATCCTTGAATCTTTCTCCACGATAATCTTCTTCAGTCAACTGATGCCTTTGAATCATCGTACCCATCGCTCCATCGAGAACGAGAATTCTTTGCTGAAGTGCATCATAAAGTTTTTCGCTATTTTTCATTTTATTTAGGATTATACCTTATTGTTTTTTAGTTTACAAAATTACTAATTATCTAACGCTTGTTTAAGATCCGCAATAATATCCTCAACATTTTCCAAACCAACCGAACATCGTACTAATCCAGCCGTGATTCCGACTTCGTTTCTTTCTTCATCTGAAAGCTTAGAATGGGTTGTAGATGCTGGATGTGTCACGATGGTCCTTGTATCTCCTAAATTTGCAGACAGCGAGCACATTTTAATCTTATTTAAAAAATTTCGGCCTCCATCAATTCCACCTTTTACTTCAAAAGCGACGATATTTCCGCCTAATTTCATTTGCTTTTTGGCTACCTCATAGTTAGGATGAGACTTCAAAAAAGGATATTTAACCAAGGAAACATTGGGATTATTTTCTAAGAATTCGGCGACTTTCAATGCGTTTTCACAATGCTTTTCTACTCTGATGGCTAAAGTCTCCAAACTTTTACTCAAAACCCAAGCATTAAAGGGCGACATCGCAGGTCCTGTATTTCGAGAAAAAAGATAAATTTCTTGAATTAAATCCGCCTTTCCAACCACTACTCCTCCCAAAACTCTTCCTTGTCCGTCAATTAATTTGGTTGCTGAATGCACCACCAAATCCGCTCCATATTTTATAGGTTGCTGTAAATAAGGTGTTGCAAAACAATTATCAACGATGAAAATCAGATTGTGCTTTTTCGCAATCTCTCCAAAAAACTCCAAATCCAAAATCTCAATAGCGGGATTGGTCGGTGTCTCGAGGTAAAGAATCTTAGTATTGGGTTTGATATATTTTTCTACATTATTGGCTTCATCAGCCTTGAAGTAGGAAGTTTCAATATTCCACTTTGGGAAATATTTTGTGAACAAAGTATGCGTCGAACCGAAAACCGACTGACAACTCACAATATGATCACCAGAATTCAGCAAAGCTGCAAGCGTTGAAAAAATAGCAGCCATCCCTGTCGCAAAAGCATAGCCCGCTTCTGCTCCTTCCATTTTAGCCATTTTATCTGTGAACTCCGTTACATTGGGATTACTAAAACGGCTGTACAAATTTTTGGGTTTCTCCTCCGCAAAGCTCGCTCGCATATCTTCTGCATCTTCAAACACAAAACTTGAAGTCAAATATAATGGCGTCGAATGCTCATCAAACTGCGATCTTTCAGTCTGCGTTCGGATAGCTAAAGTTTCGAAATTCTCCATAATTTTAATGTAACAATGTAAAAGTTTAGCAATTTACCAATGTCATTGTTACATTCTTTACATTGGTAAAATGTTAGATTAAAATTTATTTCGCTTCACTTAATCTCAAGATATCTCCAAAAACGCCTCTTGCGGTAACTTGAGCTCCTGCTCCTGCTCCCATTATCGTAATTGGATTTTCTCCATAACTTTCGGTGTAGATTTCAAAAATAGAATCCGAACCTTTCAGTTGTCCTAAAGCCGAATTAGCTGGAACAGAAATTAGTTTTACTTCTAATTCACCTTTATCTTTTTGCAAATCTCCATGTAAATCACCTACATATCTCAAGACATGACCTTCTTTCTGATTTTGTTTCAATTCCAAATATTCTGCGTCAAGCTCTTGCAGACGAGAGATGAATTCATTTTTATCGATTTTCTGAAGCTTTGGTTGAATTAAATTTTGAATTTTAATATCACTAAATTCATTCACCAAATCCAGTTCTCTGGAAAGAATCAAAAGCTTTCTCGCAACATCATTTCCACTTAAGTCTTCTCTTGGATCAGGTTCTGTAAAACCTTTCTCCATTGCTTCCTTCACAATCGTTGAAAAAGCTTCGTCTCGAACTGAAAAATTATTAAAAATATAACTTAAAGAACCCGAAAAAACGCCTTTAATCCTTGTGATATTCTCACCAGAAAGATGCAGAAGTTTTATCGTGTCAATAAGTGGCAATCCTGCTCCCACATTGGTTTCGTATAGGTAACGCTTATTGTTTTTCGTTAAAATATGTCTCAAATTTCGATACTCCGAAATAGGTAACGTATTAAATATCTTGTTGGAAGAAACAATATCGAAACCACTTTCTGCTAAAATAGGATAATTGGCCACAAAATCTTTGCTGGCGGTGTTATCAACCACAATCAAGTTTTCGAACTGATGCTCTTTGGAAAAATTAATAATTTCTTGAACGTTGGATGTAAGTTCTGCTTTGCTGACCTCATCTCTCCAATTGCCTTGAAATCCTTCTTTGTTAAGCGTTAATTTTTTTGAATTGGCGATACCGATGATTTTCAAATCGAGTTTTTTTCTTCTTTTAATTTCCTCCGCATGGTCCAAAACCTGCGAAATTAATGTCGAACCAACATTCCCATGACCTATCAAAGCCAAATGCACCGTTTTTGGTTTCCCAAAAATCTCCGCTTCGATAATATTTTTCGCTTTTTCGTCTTGATTAGAAGTCACCACAATATTCGCTCTATTCTCGGAAGCTATCTGATTAAGTATCAATGGAAAAATATTATTGCGAGCCAATTCTGAAGATATTTTGGTATAATCGTGACTTTCAAAACCAATCACCGAAACGCCGCTGATATTGTAAATCTGATTAACCTTTCCTGACTGTTTTTCCAAAGCGAACTCGTCATTAAGACAAATAACTGCATTTTCTGCGTCTACTTCATTGACCAAAACAGAAACTCCATTCTCTAACGCCTGCTGAGAAATTACCCCAACGCTAATCTTCGCATTGGTCAGAGCTTTGAAAATTCTTCCATCCACTCCAATTTCGCCAAGAAAATTCTTACCTTCAAATTTGATGATGGCTTTGTTTTTATAAATCTTTACTGCATTCTTATCGTTCATTTCGCTCTATTTTAAGTTGTTTTGGTGTAGGTCTGTTCTCACTGAGTCTTCGGTTTGTTCTATAATTTTGGTAATTATTTGGTCGAGCTGCTCATATTCCATTAAGAAAGCATCATGTCCATGAATGGATTTTATCTCGTGATAGAAAACATTTTCTTTGTCATGCTGAGCTTGTCGAAGCATCTCAAAACAATTTTTGATTTCAAATGCTGGAAAAAACAAATCCGAATTGACCGCTACTAAATGAATTTCTGCTCGAATATCCAGAAGGTCGTTTTCATTAGTATTGATGTTCATCAAAAGGTGATTCATCAGTCGATAAGCTTTGATACTAAACCTTTCGTTAAGAGATTTCCCATGATAATTAAGCCAATCTTGAGATTCTAAAACTTGCTTTTCTGCAATCACTTTTCTCTGAAATCTTTGATTAATTGATTCGGGCGTTCGGTAACATAGCATCGCATGAATCCTCGCCTTCTCCAAAGGGTTTTCGTTAGAATTTAATACAAATTCTTGAACCAAACATTGAGCATGCAACCAATCGGTCGTTTTGTAATCCGAAGCAATAGGAACGTATTTCTTAGCCAAATCAGGTTGCAAAGCCAACATTTCCCAACCAATAGAGCCACCGACAGAACCGCCAATAAGGATTTCGAGTTTAGTAATATTCAAAACCTTTAGTCCCTCAAGAAAAATCCTTGCGATATCCTTAGTGGCAAATTGGGAATAATCCTCCAAAAAGAAATCATCAAAACCATTTCCTGGAATATTAAAACAAAGAACGGTATAACTCGAAGTATCAATAACCTTACCTTCTCCAATCAAATTTTTCCACCATCCTTTTTCTCCGGAAACATTAGAATTTCCTGTCAAAGCATGATTAACCATGACTATCGGAGCCGAAAAAAGCGGTTTTCCAAAAGTCTGATAACTCAGCGGAATGTCAAAAACCCTCCCTGCAGTAGTCTTAAATTGATTGATGTTGATATGTTGTAGCGTACTTTCCAATTTTTCTAAAAAAATATTTAACAAAAATTGAAAATGCTACCAATAAAGTAGTAAAAAATAGTCCAAAGTTATCTTCTCTATTTGAGTAGAATGTAGCACCTTCTTACCGAATTGTAAGGGTTGCTAAGGCTTCACAGAGTCTAATCTCTCCACCTTTCTTGATAACATTTTCAATATGTAAAAGAACAAATCTTGGTGCAAATATAGAGTTTTTTTAAAATTAGGCAAATGCATTAACCACTTTTTATTTTTTATAATTTTGCCAAATAAAATAGAACGCTATGAATGCAGAAAAGGAAAGATTACTGGATTCCAAATGGAAAACTTGGGGACCTTACGTCAGTAACAGACAGTGGGGAACAGTGCGAGAAGATTACAGCTCCAATAATAATGCATGGGGGTACACCACTTACGAGGGAGCTTTAAGCAGAGTTTATCGTTGGAGCGAAGATGGAATTGCAGGAATCTGCGATAGTAAGCAAAGATTCTGTTTTGCATTTTCTTTCTGGAACAAAAAAGACAAATTCATAAAAGAGCGTTTTTTTGGACTTAGCAATCATCAAGGAAACCATGGTGAAGACTTGAAGGAAATCTATTACTATCTCGATAGTTCGCCAACGCATTCTTACATGAAAATGTTGTATAAATATCCAATCAATGCTTTTCCTTACGATGATTTGATTGAGGAAAGTGCTCGCCGGGGAAAACTCGACCCAGAGTATGAATTGATTGACACGGGAATTTTCGCAGACAACGAATATTTTGACATTTTTATCGAATACGCCAAAATTAATCATGATGATTTCCTGATTAGAGTAACCGCTGTCAATAGAAGTAATAAAACTGCGCCATTGGTGATTATGCCAACGGTATGGTACAGAAATAATTGGAGTTGGGGTTATGGAAAATACAAACCAGAACTTAACTCCCATCAAAAGGGACTTATTGATATTAACCATGACAATATTGCTCTAAAAAAACTATACGCTCGTAACCATGATACAGAAGCCATTTTCTGTGATAACGAGACCAATAAAATGAAGATTTTTGGAACCAAATCCGATAAAAAATACTTCAAAGATGGAATCAATGATTATCTCGTACTTGGAAAGAAAACAATCAATCCTCAAAAAGTAGGAACAAAAGCTGCTTTTCTTGTCGATACTGTTATTGAGGCGGGAGAATCCAAAACTTTCGATTTCAGATTAAGTCCTCATGATATGGATGATGCTTTTTTTGATTTTGATTATATCATGGAATTGCGCAAAAGCGAAACTGAGTCTTTCTACCAAGAGATGCAACATGAAATCACGGATAAAGACGAAAGAAATATTCAGAGGCAAGCTTTCGCAGGACTTCTGTGGAACAAACAGTTTTATCATTACAATGTTTCGAAATGGTTAAAAGGACAACCCGAACTGAACATAGAAAGAGACCTATCTCAATTTGTTCGAAACAAAGAATGGGTCCACATGCAAAACAAAGATATCATCTCAATGCCAGACAAATGGGAATATCCTTGGTTTGCAACTTGGGATTTAGCTTTCCATTGTGTTCCTTTTGCGATTTTGGATTCGGGGTTTGCAAAACATCAGTTAAAGTTATTGACCAAAGAATGGTACATACATCCTAACGGACAACTTCCTGCCTATGAGTGGGATTTCAGTGATGTTAATCCACCCGTGCATGCATGGTCAACTTTTAGAGTATTTAAAATTGATGAAAAGCAGAACGGAAAACCCGATTTGGTATTTTTAGAAAGTGTTTTCCAAAAATTATTATTGAATTTTACTTGGTGGATTAACCGAAAAGACAAGAACGGAAATAATATTTTCGGCGGTGGATTCCTTGGACTTGATAATATTGGTGCGTTCGACCGAAATATGCAATTCAAAAATGGAGCGCATCTTGAACAAGCGGACGGAACAAGTTGGATGGCAATGTTTGCTCTCAATATGATGAGGATTGCGATGGAGCTTTCGCTCTACAATGCAGTCTACGAAGACATGGCCATTAAGTTTTTCGAGCATTATCTTTACATTGCGGAAGCGATGGACAAAGGTGGACTTTGGGATGATGAAGACGGCTTCTTCTACGATGTATTACAATCCAATAATGGAAGTTCGATTCCTCTTAAATTAAGAAGTATCGTTGGATTAATCCCGATGTTTGCGGTGGAAGTTGTTGAACATGATATGTTAGAAAAACTTCCAAACTTCAAAAGTAGAATGGATTGGGTACTCAAAAACAAACCGGAACTTGCCAAACTCGTTTCGCATTGGGAAGTTGAAGGAAAGGGAAGAAAACATTTGATGAGTATTTTGCGGAAAAATAGACTTTCTCGTGTACTAAGTCGAATGCTTGATGAAAAAGAATTTTTGTCCGATTACGGAATCCGAAGTATGTCAAAGGTCTACGAAAATCATCCTTTCGAGTTCGAAATTGACCATCAAAAATTTGTCGTTAAATATATGCCTGCGGAAAGCGACAGTTCGATGTTTGGCGGTAATAGCAATTGGCGAGGCCCTATTTGGTTCCCTATCAACTTCTTAATTGTAGAAAGTTTGCAACGCCACCATTATTACTATGATGATAGCCTTAAGGTTGAATTTCCAAAGGGAACAGGAGAAATGAAGAATCTCAATTTTATTGCCAATGAACTTAGCAATAGGTTGAAATCGATATTTATGCAAAATAAAAATGGTGACCGTCCGTTCAATGGTGATATAACTCTTTTCAACGAAGATGAAAATTTCAAAAACTACATATTATTCTACGAGTATTTTCATGGCGATAATGGAAGAGGAATTGGAGCTTCTCATCAATGTGGATGGACTGCAACGGTTGCTAAATTAATTCAACCGAGATTAATCTGATTCTGAATATTGAATTAAGAAACCACTTGGAAATAAAAAAACAAGACACATCAAACAAAATCTAAATAATTTATAAAATTATTAACATTTGTAAAATATGATTGTTAAATAATTATTACATAACTTTGTTTAAGTGAAAAAATGGATTCCCATATTATTATTGACCTTCTACTTGGTTTCTACAACTGAGCTGTATCAGTTTTTGAAGATTCCTTGTATGATAGAGCATTATGAAGAGCACAAAGCTCTTAATCCTAATATGTCCATTTTTGCATTTTTGAAGATCCATTATGACCACCCGACAAAGGATGCCGATTACGCAAAAGACCAGAAATTGCCTTTTGTTGCTCATATCACACCTCTATCTTTGGTCTTTACACTTCATCAACCTTTCGTTTTCGAATTGAAAGAGGAAAGTGTTAATCGTGTGTTCAACAAAGCAATTCCGTCCTATGATGAAAATCTTTGCTATCAAGGTTATCTAACTTCCGAATGGGAGCCTCCCAAATTTTTCAACTCTTAAATTATTGACTTTCTTTTTATTACTAAATTGTAATTGAAGTCTTAAAGACCTTTTTCTGAACATTCGGAACAAAGGACTTTCGCTCATATTTATTCAATCACTATATATTTAACAAAATGAAAAACTTAATTACAGCCATCATCTTGGCGTTTTTCTCAACATACTTTTCGGCACAGACCCGGTTTGACCTTGCCAAAAAACAAGCAACCGAAAACAACGAACTTATTTTGCTCAATTTTTCGGGTTCGGATTGGTGTATTCCATGTATCAAACTTCACAAAAATTTCATTGATACTCCTGAATTCAAAAAATTAGAATCCGATAACGTTATCGTCTATCTTAATGCCGATTTTCCAAGAAATAAGAAAAATCAGTTGGCTGCCAATATCAAAAAAGAAAACGCTGCATTAGCCGATCTATACAATTCTAAAGGGAGTTTTCCTTATACTCTTTTGCTCACTCCTGATGGAAAAGTGATTAAAAGCTGGGAGGGACTTCTCTCTGGAAATGCTTCAGATTTCGCAGACGAGATTAGACAAATTTCACAAAGTCAAAAGAAATAAGACATGTTAAAAGAATTCAGAAGAGCCCAAATATTAATGGGAAACGCTTTTGAAATTACCGTTGTTAATGACAATGAAGCCGTTGCACAGCAATACATTGACGTCGCCATTGAGGAAATACAAAGGATTGAAAAACTTTTGACAACCTTCGATGAAACAAGCCAAACTTGTCAAATCAATGATAATGCTGGAATTGCTTCCGTGAAGGTGGATGAGGAGGTTTTCAACCTTATTGAAAGAAGCCTGAGAATTAGCCAAATTACAGACGGGTACTTTGACATTTCTTATGGAGGCATTGACAAAAGCTTTTGGAACTTTGACCGAAAAATGCAGAAACTTCCTGACCCAGAAATCGTAAAACATCACCTAAGATTGGTAAATTATAAAAACATCAAACTGGATAGACAAAAGCTTAGTGTTTTTCTATCAGAAAAGGGAATGCGAATTGGTTTTGGGGGAATTGGGAAAGGTTACGCTGCAGAAATGGCCAAAAGACTGCTTCAAAAGAAAGGAGTAATTTCTGGAATCGTGAATGCTTCAGGAGACCTTACAACATGGGGAAACCAAGCTAATGGAAGTCCTTGGACCATCGGAATTGCCGACCCAGATAATGCCCAACAACCATTTTCTTACATGAATATCACCAATATGGCAGTGGCTACTTCTGGGAGCTATGAAAAATTTGTCATCGTTGATGGTAAAAAATATTCGCATACGATTAATCCAAAAACAGGAATGCCAATCTCGGGAATAAAAAGTGTAACGATAATTTGTCCAAACGCCGAAATTGCCGACGCAATGGCAACTCCGGTTAGTATTATGGGAATCCAACCTGCACTTAACATGGTGAATCAAATCCATCAATTGGAGTGTATTATCATTGATGACCAGGATAAAATTTATTCATCTCAAAACATCAACTTCAAATGAAAAATAATCAAATAAAAATAATAGTAGGAATCTTTTTCTTAGGTCTATTTGCTACCTTAACTTCCTGCACAGTCGTCAAAGAATACGACAAAAACAAACTGAACGATGCCGAAATGGTTTTAGGAAATCGAACAATAGAAAAAACAGAACTCAACTTCCAATCTTATCGAGAAGGTTCCTCTGGCGCTAATGCCGGAAAAGTTGGTGGTGGTTGCGGATGCAATTAACCCCTCTATTTTGTTGAATTTTTAAAATTGAATTGACATGAAAAAAGTAATTATAAGCATCATCGCATTGTTCGGTTTTATCCATGGGAAAGCACAAGAAAATACCAATACCGAAAAATCAAAAAAACTAACCCTCGACGAAGCCAATTTGGTTTCCAGCTACTATCATCAAGATGGTAACAATTCTGCGGTGACAGGAGGAATTGGTTCCGAAAAACTTTCGGACATTTCTAACGCCATCGATGTCACGATGATTAAGTATGACAAAAAGCAAAGAAAAAATGCCTTCAATCTAAGTGTTGGAATTGACCATTATACTTCTGCTTCATCAGATATGATCGACCTCAAAGCTAACTCATCAGCGTCATCAAGGGACACAAGGGTTTATCCTGCGCTCAATTGGTCACGAGAAAATGAAGAAAAAGGAAGCACCATTATGGCGGGCGTTTCTGCATCAACGGAATTTGACTATCAGTCTTTTGGAGCAAATATTGGATTTTCAAAAAAGACTGGAAACAAGATGGGAGAATTTACTGCTAAATTTCAAGCTTTCATAGACCAAGTGAGTCTTATTGCGCCTGTAGAACTCAGAACAGGAAACACTGGAGACGGAGAGCACAGTAGCCAAGGTACCGAAGGTAGAAATACTTACGCAGCGTCATTGGCATATTCACAAATTATTAATAGAAACTTTCAAGTTGAATTTTTAGCAGATGTCGTACAACAAGATGGTTACTTGAGTTTGCCGTTTCACCGAGTGTACTTTACAGATGGCAGTGTTCATCAGGAGAAATTGCCTGACCAAAGATTCAAGCTTCCGTTGGGGGTTAGAGCAAATTATTTCCTTGGAGATAAGTTCATTATTAGAGCATATTATCGTTACTACACGGATGATTGGGGTCTAAAATCCAACACAGTGAGTATCGAGACTCCAATTAAATTTTCGCCTTTTGTTTCAGTAAGTCCATTCTACAGATATTACACCCAAACAGCAGTCGATTATTTTGCGCCTTATCAACAGCACACCGCAACGCAGGAATTCTACACCAGCAATTATGATTTATCAAAATTCGACAGTCATTATTACGGAGCTGGAATAAGATTTAATCCACGAAATGGGCTTTTCGGAGTCCGAAGATTGAGTATGTTAGAAGTGAGATACGGACATTACACCAAATCAGTTGGTATGAAGTCGGATATTATTTCGCTTAATTTGAGATTTAAATAATTGTCGACCATATAAAAAAACAAAAACTGCTTTCCAAATCTGGTAAAGCAGTTTTTTTATTTATTACTTAACAAGTACCCCATTAACTGTCACTGTATATTCAACTTCGACGTTGGGTTCTAATGTTTTGGAAACAGAACAATATTTATCAAAAGAAAGTTGAGCTGCTTTATGTGCTTTTGTTGGGTCAACTTCTCCTTCAATAAAAAATTTAACAATGATTTTCTTAAACGGTTTAGCATCTTCGATTTGCACTCTTTCTCCTTCTATTTCCGCTGAAAAATGAGTAATATGCTGCCTCTGCTTTTTTAGAATCGAAACGATATCAATTCCGCTACAACCAGCAACCGCCATAAGAACGCTTTCCATCGGCGAAACACCTTTCGCATCAGGTTGAGAGGTATTATCTAAAAGAATTTTGTTTCCCGCTGAATTAGAACATTCGAAAAGGAAATCGTCGTTGATTCTATTTAATTTTACTAACATATGTATATGGGTGTTTTTCCTGTTAACTTTATTTTTGTTTTGATGAATATCCGTTTATTTGCCTAATCCTGTAATGTTAGCAATGAT
>NZ_JBYVEB010000033.1:0-30207 GCF_058117085.1 Chryseobacterium sp. CG10_8
ATATTTCTTTGTCGCCAGAATAGGTATACTTGTCCAGAATATATCTAAATCCATTTTTCTCATATTCTGCAATTAGATTAACATCTAAGTCAACAACACTTTGTTTGTCTACATTGGATGGAGGAATACTTATTTTATAGTTAAGGGCATCGTATAAAAAATCAGAATAATTCTCAAATTTATTTCCATAACTTTTTTGATAAAGTGTATATAGTTGATCTGCGTTTACAATTATTATTTTCTCGGGATAATCTGTACTTTTTAAGAATAAAAACGCCTGAAAACGCCCAACATTTACATCAGATATATCAACTAAACTACCGTCAAGATTGGCTCCTCTATTTCTATTAAACGTTAAGTCTTCCTTCTTGAAAATCTCTAAAAATTCATCATTTTGCTTATTTTTCTGACACGAAAACAGAAATAATATTAACAAGATAAAATAATGCGCTTTCATATTTCATAGAATTTTACAACTAGGTAAGTTTAAAAGCATTCTTCCACTTACATAATCGTTAAAGTAGAGAAAAAACGCAAGTTACTAAGTAATGGAAATTTTTTTTAATTTTCATCAAAAAACGCAGAAAGAACAGATTACTCCAACCTCAAAATCCCAAGGACATCTTCAGACATAAATTTTCCGCCAGGATACTTGGCTGTATAATCCATATTTAGCCAAATATTACCTTCTTCATCGATATGATAATGAAGATCTTGTCCTTTGCTTTCCTTTTCGAATAACTTGGTTCTAATAATAAAGTTGACAACATCTAAGTCATCTTTTTTTCCTATCAATAATTCGGGATAAAGATGTCCCGTGGTGTGAACCAACCTCGGAACACCTCCTACAGATTTGATACACGCTGCCATCAAAATCGAATAGTCATCGCAATCACCCGAAAGATGCTGAATAGATTCGCTTGCCTTCGCATAATACTCTCTACTTTTTGGGTCACTAACATAATTCCATTTGGACTTGATTTCTTTGAAAATTGCAAAACTCTGAATGGTCGTATGATAATCAAAATACTCCTTGGTATACGGCTGAAACTCTTTAGTTAGAGAAAGCGCATAATTTCTAACAACAGGATTCTCGTAATCAATTGATTTTTCAATCTCAGACTTATTTCGGAAGGGAGCTAACACTTCTTCTGCAAGGCTCACTTGCTGAGGATTATTAGCCATAGTATATAACATCGCCTTGTAATCTTCATAAACGCGACCAAATCCAAAACTTTCCCCAAAAAAACTACCATAAGAAAGCACGGCTATTCCAATGAGAAAGGCTCCCATGACTAGAAATTTGAATTTTTTAAGAACCAGCCTAATGATTAACAAAATGCTAAGTCCAAGTAGAATTCGATCCAAATGAAATATCCAGTTGAGATCAGGGATAGTCTTGTAGCAAAGAAGAAAAACGGGTATCGCCAAAATCCAGCTTAAGACATTAATCGTAATCCTTATAATAGATGAGTCTTCTCGTTGATTCTCTTCTTCTGATTTCTGCTTTTCCTCTTCAGTCCGATCATCCATCTCAAAAGCTCTATTGCACTTGGGACAAGTGAACATAATATGCTTACCAACGGGAACGCTCATTTTCTCGCAGCAATCTGGACATTCAATTATCATTTTCTTTGACATTCCTGTTTTTTCTTTTTTTTTAAATTTAGACTAAATCCTACTGTAATAACCCATCCCTTTTATGTATAAATTTTTTACTTATTCCCAAAAAAGAAGAATATTACAGATATTAGTCTTTCAAATATACAATCCTTTTGCAAATATTTTCCCTTTCCAAATAGGATTTTGAACTCTTCTATCGTGAAAATCAGGTCCTAAAATGTAACTTAAGACTTAAAATTTTTATCTCATAATATTTAATATATTTGTTTACAGGTTCTATTTGTAATGAAAGCACTAAAAATATTCATAGTTGAGGACGATCCATTTTTTGGTGAACTCTTAAAGTATCATCTTTCTCTTAATGATGATTACGATATTCACCTATTTAATAACGCCAAAGACTGTCTGTCGCATCTGTATCTTAATCCAGATGTGATTTGTATAGATTTCGGTCTGCCAGATATGAGAGGAGATGTCCTTTTCAAAAGATTGAAAGAAATTAATCCCAAAACTCATTTGATTGTAATCAGCGGGCAAGAAGATATAGAAGTGGCAATTAATTTCCTCAAGTCAGGAGCTCATGATTATATTGTAAAAGGCGACCACACCAAAGAGTTACTTTGGAATAGCCTAATCAAGCTCAATGAAAATATTTCATTAAAAAATGAAGTTGAAGAACTGAAAGAAGAACTTGAGAAAAAATACACGTTCGAAAACACCATTATTGGACAAAGCCAAACGCTGAAAGAGGTTTTTAAGAAAATCAGCAAAGCCGTCAAAACCAATATTAATGTGTCCATCACTGGAGAAACAGGAACGGGTAAAGAAGTTGTGGCAAAGGCTATCCACTTCAACTCTGACCGAAAAACCAAACCTTTCGTGGCGGTTAATATGGCCGCAATACCAAAAGATTTAGTTGAAAGCGAATTCTTTGGGTATGAGAAAGGAGCCTTTACAGGTGCTGACAGTAGAAGTATTGGTAAATTTGAGCAAGCAAATAAAGGAACCTTATTTTTGGATGAAATTGCAGAACTGGATATCAATCTCCAAAGCAAGCTGCTAAGAGCACTGCAAGAGAGAGAAATCACCAGGCTGGGTGGAACAGAGAAAATTAAATTCGATGCTCGACTAATTATTGCAACTCATAAAATTCTTGCGGAAGAAGTCAAAAAAGGGACCTTTCGAGAGGATCTTTACTACAGAATTGTTGGATTGCCGATTGACCTTCCTCCATTGAGAGAAAGAGAACAAGATGTTCTTCTTTTGGCAAAACATTTTATGGATCTTTTTGCAAAAGAGAACAAAATGAAGTCTAAAACACTCTCTCCTGAGTCTAAAACCAAATTGATGAAATATCCATTTCCTGGAAATGTGAGAGAGCTGAAGTCCGTTATCGACTTGGCTTGTGTAATGGCAGATGACAATATAATTCTTCCTGAGGATATTAACTTTAACCCTATCGCAAATAAGGATGAACTGTTTTTCTCTGGTGAAAAAACACTGAAAAATCATACAGACGAAATCATTTTGCACTACCTCAAAAAAAATAATAACAACGTCCTTAAGACTGCTAAAATTTTAGATATAGGAAAATCAACCATATATAATCTGTTGAACGAGAGAAAAGAAGAATTGTAAACAATGAAGGTTGCTAAACTGTTATACGAACAAGGAGTATGGACAAAGACGTCCAATCCCGATTCTTTGGATTACAAAGAAGCAGAACTCGTTATTGGTTTTGGTGACAGAAATCTACTCACAGAAGAGTTTTATGATAAACTCAAATCTTTGTTTCCAAAAGCTAACATCTCTCTATCTTCCTCTTCAGGAGAAATATTTCGCAAAGAAGTTTTTACAAACTCTGTTACGGTTACAGCACTCAAATTTCAATCTTCAACAACAAAAGCCGCAGAAGTCAACATCAAAGACTTTAACAATAGTTCGGATGCGGGAAAAGCACTCATAGAGAAACTAATTGATAGAGACCTCAAATGGATTTTTGTAATATCCGATGGAAGCAGCGTCAATGGAAGCGAACTAGTGAAAGGTATTAATTTGGTTCGTCCTTACCACGTTTTGGTATCTGGTGGTCTTGCAGGAGACGGAATCGCATTTGAGAAAACGGTCGTTGGCTTAAATAAAGTTCCAGAATCTGGAAACATCGTTGCCTTCGGGTTCTATGGCGATAATTTGCGAATTTCTCACGCCGTTTCTGGTGGTTGGGAAGGTTTTGGAATGGAAAAAACAGTCACCAAATCCATTGGAAATTGTCTGTACGAAATAGATGGCAAAAACGTAATTACACTTTATAAAAAATATTTAGGGAAATATGCCGAACAATTACCTGGTTCTGCGCTACTTTTTCCACTATCACTTAAGCTAGAGAAAGAAAAATCATCGGTTGTGAGAACTATTTTGTCCATTGACGAAGTAGAAAATAAAATGGTCTTTGCTGGCGAGATTCCAGAAGGCAGCAAAGTTCGTTTCATGAAGGCCAATCTCGACATTCTAATTGATGCAGCAAACATTGCTGCACAACATTGTCTAGATATAGAGCCGGTTCCACCAAAACTTTCTATATTAGTGAGCTGTGTTGGAAGAAGGATTATTCTTGGTAACAGAACTTCAGAAGAAGTAGACACTATTGTGGATGTTTTCGGGCAAAATACTGCAATTGTTGGTTTCTACTCCTATGGAGAAATTAGTCCAAATCTTCCTTTTGAGAACAGTGAGCTTCATAACCAAACCATCACTATTACTGGTATTAACGAAATTATCTGACCATGGAAATCCATAAGCTGTTGTCCAAGCAAATTCAGAAATTATTACCTGAAGGCTATTCTCAGGATCCAAAATTTCAACCTTTTCTTAATGCTATTAATGAATCCTATGTGTCTTTTGAAAGAGATAAGGAGTTGATGAATCATGCCTTTGATCAGAGCGAAGAAGAGTATCAAGATTTACTAAAAGATTTACATAGAGAAAACGAGCAAAAACAAAACTCCATCTCAAAACTTTACTCTTCCTTACGTACACTTGACAAGGACCTTAAGTCTTTCCAGTCCGAAAATCTAGAAGAATTAGCAGAGTACTTTTCTGCACAGATTAGTAAAAGAAAAGCTGTAGAAGACGAGCTCAACAAACAGTTCTTGTTTCAGAGGCTTTTGATGCATATTTCTTCTGAATACATCAGTATTCCTTTTGAAGAAATCAGTTCTGGTATCGACGCTTCCCTTCAAGAACTTGCAGAATATGTTGGTGCTGACAGAGCCTATATATTTGATTATAATTTCGAAATGGGCATCTGTCGTAACACCTACGAATATTGTGCAGAAGGAGTAACTCCTCAAATTGATGAACTCCAAAATCTCCCTTTAGATGTCATTCCAGAGTGGGTGGAGACCACTATTGCTGGTGAACATATTAATATTGCCGACGTTTCCGCACTAGAAGATGGTAATCTCAAAGAGATTCTTTCTTCTCAGGATATCCAAAGTTTACTGGTCGTTCCCATGATGCAGCGTGGAAAATGTGTCGGCTTTGCTGGTTTTGACTCTGTTAAAAGAAAATACGAGTATAGTAAGATTGAAGCCGAGCTTTTAACATTATTTGCTAATGTTGTAGCCAATGCACAGCAAAGATTCTCCATGGAGAGCAAGTTGACAAGAACGGTAGAACTCCTCAAAACACTTTTGGCGAATCTACAATATGGGATCCTCGTTGAAGACGAAAACCGCAAAATCCTTTTCTCTAATGATTTATTTTGCAAAATGTTTCAGATTCCTAGTTTTGCAAGTGATTTGGAAGGAGTTGACTGCAGTAATTTTGCTGAAGAAGCTAAAAATCACTTTGTTGATGAGGATAATTTTATACAAAAAATTGATACCAGCTTAAAGAATAAAGTAATTGTCACCAATGAGCTTCTAGAGACCAAAGACGGGCGTTTTTTTGAAAGAGATTACATTCCAATTTTTATTGATTCCTACTACAGAGGTCACCTTTGGAAGTATAACGACATCACGACAAGGGTAATTACCCAACAATTGCTCGAACAAAGTGAAGAGCGAAATCGATTAATAATGGGCTCTGCAATTAACGCCATTATCAATATAGATTGCAAGGGGAAAATTACTTTTTGGAACAAAAGTTCTGAAATAATTTTTGGTTGGAAAAAAGAGGAAGTCCTTGGAAAAAAACTATCAGAAACAATTATTCCTGAACGCTATAAAGAAGCCCACGAAAAGGGTCTAGAAAGATTTCTAGAAAATAGAAAAAGTGCCATCCTCAATCAGCAAATGGAGATGCCTGCAATCAAAAAAAGCGGTGAAGAATTTCCAACAGAAATATCGATTATACCTATCGAACAGGATGGCAAAACATTCTTCTGCTCCTTCATCCAAGATATCTCAATACGTAAAAAAGCAGAAAACAATCTTAAAATTCAGGAAGAAAAATACCGTAATATTATTGCCAACATGAATCTTGGACTTCTTGAAGTAGACACAGATGAAACCATTCTGTATGCAAATCAAAGTTTTTGTGACGTGTCAGGCTTTAACCTAGATGAAATCTTAGGTAAAAAACCAGCTGATTTATTCGTGAGCCACGAGAACAATCAGGCGATTCTTAATCATCAGATTGAGCTCAGAAGCAATGGTATTTCAAGTCAGTTTCAACTACCTGTCAAGAACAAAAGAGGAGAGTTAAGATGGTGGGTAATAAGTGGTGCTCCTAATTATGATGATAAAGGAAACCTTATTGGGTCTATCGGAATCCATTTGGACATCACCGAGCAGAAAAGACTTCAAGAGGAATACAAAAAAGAAAAAGAAAAAGCTCAAGAAGCTTCAAGGGCCAAAGAAGCTTTCTTGGCCAATATGAGTCATGAAATACGAACTCCACTCAATGCAATTATCGGATTTTTGAGAGAACTTTCTAGACAGCAACTCACAGACCTTCAGGCAAAATATGTGGAAAACTCCTCAATTGCTTCTCAACATTTGCTTTCTATTATTAATAACATTTTAGATATATCAAAAATCGAAGCGGGAGAAATGGCTTTGGCGCACAAGGAATTCTCGCTACAGCAAAGCATCAAAAATGTAATCGCGATTCTCCACCCGAAAGTCGAACAGAAAAAGATAAAATTAATATCCATGTGCGATGATTCCGTCTCTAGTTCATTTCTTGGAGACGCGTTGAAAATCGAACAAATTCTTTTCAACCTCATAGGAAATTCGTTGAAATTTATTAACGAAGGAAAGATAACAGTTTCTTGTAGTCTAATTGAAAACCGCTCTAATGAGCAAAAGATAAAAATATCTGTTTCCGATACAGGTATTGGGATGAATAAGGATTTCATCGATAAAATATTCAAAAAATTCTATCAGGAAGACGAAACCATTGCAAGAAGATTTGGTGGAACAGGTCTTGGAATGGCCATTACCAACGAGTTGGTTAAGTTGATGAAAGGCTCTATTGAAATCGAAAGCGAAAAAAACAAAGGAACGACAATAGATATTGTTTTGACTTTAGAAAAAGATTTCAAAGCAGATATCCAAAAACAAGAACTCACCCAAAACAACTCTCTAGAAGGAATCAAAATTTTATTGGTGGAAGATAATGAACTCAATCGTATGGTTGCCAATAATACTTTGCAAAACTTCAATTGCGTTGTAACCGAGGCGGAAGACGGCAATGAAGCCATTGAGATTCTTAAAAACAAAACATTTGATGTCATCTTAATGGACATCCAAATGCCCGAACTAGATGGTATCGAGACCACAAAAATCCTAAGAGAGCAATACAAATTGGACACTCCTATCATAGCGTTGACAGCCAATGCCTTCCGATCAGAAATCGAAAAATGCAAAGCTGCGGGAATGGATGATTACATTACCAAGCCTTTCACAGAAGAAATATTAATGGAATCTCTGCAGCGGTATGCAAAAGGAGATTATCGACACTTTGGCAAAAGGGAAAACACAAACCAACAACAAAACGGCGAATCCAATCAACTTTATAATCTTAGTTCGATAAGAAATCTAAGCCGCGGTAATGAAGATTTTGTAAAGAAAATGCTTTCCATTTTTATCGATCAGACAGAGTCTATTCTTCCAGAAATACAGTCCCTTTTCAAAACTCATGATTACCTAGAAATTTCTAAACTCATCCACAAAATGAAGCCCAGCATCGATAATCTTGGCATAAGCGACATCATGGATGACGTTAGATTTGTGGAAAAAGAAGCAAAAGAAGACAACCCTGATCACATTTCCTTGTTTTCCAGTTATTTAAAAATCGAGAAAACTCTAAAAAAAGTAATTCTACAGCTCAAAAAAGAACTAAAATAAAAACTCTATTTCATCCGATTTTTGGATTTATTTCCAATTTTTGGATTTTTGGCAAAATAAAACGAGTTGACTATCAACATCTTGCATTTTGGTCTTATTTCTGTTATACTGAATTTGAAAAAAACAACACTCAGTGAAACAAAAAACTAAATTCAAGTTTTTTATAGTAGACGATGATGTCTTTATAATTAATGTATATGAGCAATATTTGAAAAATATCGGATACGAAGATATAACAGCATTCAACGACGGAAAAGAATGTCTAGACCATCTTCACCTAAATCCCGATATTATAATTTTGGATCATGGATTACATGAAATTACAGGATTAGAGGTTCTTAATAAAATAAAGCGAATCAATCCTAATATCTACGTCATCATGATTTCAGGCCAGGAGGATGCCAATGTTGCAGCGGAATCAATGAAACACGGAGCGTTTGATTATATAGTTAAAAACAAGTTAGCTTGTAAAAGATTACAAGAAACAATAGAACGGATAGAGAAGATCCTTTTAGAATTCAGAAACGATAAGAACAGCAATGGTGGTTCTTGGGGAAATTTCAAATATGGATTGTAAGACTTTTCTTCCATATAAAAATCATGGCGACATGGTTTGTAGCGATAGTCCTTTTTTTGTGTTTTTTTATTTTCTATAGCTGTGAACGATTTGTCGCCATTTTTTAGAACGCCTAGAGGAAGGTTAAAAAGATAAAAAACTTTAAAAATTAATTAAAATTAAGATCATTTCTAACAAGGATTGTATATGTAAGAATAACATGGCGACATGGTTAATTGCGATAGTACTTTTTTGTGTTTTTTTTATTCTCTATCGCAGGGAGCAAGGTGTCGCCATTTTTGTGTCCTTTAATGAGGTTACAACAAAAATTGATTTTAATCGATACTTGATAAAAATCAAATTATTCCCTTCGAGGAATATTAAAAACTTGGCGACATAGTTTGCAGTGGTAGTACTTTTTTGTGTTTTTTTTATTTTTCTATCACCAATAACAACATGTCGCCATTTTTTTAAAAAGTAGAAACAAGATTTTTTTCATAATACAGTAATTACCCTAGAGCTCATTTTCTAGGGTATTTTAGTGTTTAGGCTATTTGAGATATTGAAAACGCCTATCCCCTTCCTTCATAGCGCTAAAAATAGTACAAATCATCTTTTACTCGCCTCAACAGTCTTTTCTAAACTAATAAAAATCAAAAATTAAAACGCCAAAAAATGGAGATCAAAACCTATTCTTTTATTCCAAAAAATGGACGTCCGTTTTTTCTATGATTTAAAAATTAAAAAAATGCGAAACATCCAGAATCTCCCTTCTCCAAGACGTTCCGTTGCTTTGTATTGATTAAAAATAAAAACTAAATTTCAAAATATACTCTATTTTTTTCATCTTTTTGCTATCATTACATGGACGATTTATAGGATATCTATTTCGCTCTCAAAGCGCTAACCATGCTAACTTCACCGACTTCAGTTTTAACTGGAGTAGCGCAATTCCCTCAACCGTTGTTCCAAAATATACATCGTTTCCAAAATATGGACTCTTTTTTAAATGTGACAAAAACTTATACATCTACAAATCAAACAGTTAGATGTTTTGGCTTAAAATTCCTAATACTCCAATCAAATATCTCGTTATGAAAACTATATTTGAGATTTTAGGATTAAATATATCCGAAGAACAACAACACGATTATAACAAGTTACGTATACAGTACATCAACAATCCTGACGGAAGTCCACGTTGGATATGGAATGCTAAAAATGCGAAAGCCCTCTTTTTGAAATTCTACATACCTAATGGATTCAAAGGAAAATTCTTTCAGGCTTGGGTACAATTGGTGTTTTTTCTTGGCCTACAAGATTTATTCTTCAAGTCAAAAACACTCTACGTACAACAGACTAAGGAAAAGCCTTTCTTTGAAATTAATTCAGAATGGGCACTCTTTTCCAAGCCTGCAGGAACTCAGCATAAGCTAATGATGTTCACCGATAGATTCTTTTACAAGATTTCAGTCTCGGAAGAAGATAAAAAGAGTAATGGAACAGAACTAGAGATTATTTCACTCCTTAACAACAAAACCAGACATTATTTAGAAATTCCAGAGGTCGAAGAAGTAGATGAAGAAGTAATAAAAGTGAGCGATGTTTCAGAAAACGGAAAGCACTGGAACAAAATAACTTACCTCCACGTCTATACCCTTTTCGAAATGAGTAGAGTAGCTCAAGGCACAACTGATATAGCAAACTGGACTTTGTTTAAAGATCTGAATAAGAAATTTTCGAAAATAGCTGACAAACGTTTACCTGACGGAATGGTCAGAAAATTGAGAGTTCTTATTAGCACGGTGGAAGATACTGACCAAGTTGAACTCGTCTTCTCACATGGCGATTTTACGAGCAGAAATACCTATATAACGGACAAGAAAGTATTGTCAGTAGTTAATTGGGAAAACGCCTCTTCTTATCTTCCAAAAGGCTATGACTTCTTCCATTTCATCATTCAAAATGGTGCACTGGCTGAAAAAAAGAGCTGGAAAGAAATCTATGCTGAGATTCTAGATAAAAACGGAATTACCTTTAACTTTAAAGAAAAGGAACTTCATCAATTGTTAAAATATTATTTGATTATCAACATACTACAGTCACTGCAGGTATATACCATAGAAGAAAACTGGAACTCAGGAATCTATCGACTATTTGCTGTGTGGAATGAAGCGCTTAACCACTTCGTGGAAGAAACAAGCGAGAACAAATCGACCATCGTTTCTGATTTTTTCGACTTCGTAAAAAAAGAAAAATATGCAACCGTAAAATTCTCTGACTTGTACGCTAGTCAATCACAAGAATCAAGTATTGATTTATTGATTGGCAAAGAGAGTATAGAGTCTATCTCTAGCTACCTTAGCAAACATCAGATGGTACAATCGGTCATCATTGATAAAAAACAGTTCGTGACTGGCTTACATATCCTTACAGCAGACGGCAATTTTTTAGACATCAACTTTATCCACCAACCAAAATGGGACTTGTTGAAAATCTTTAAAAGAGAAAGGATTCCCAATTTCGAACCACCAAGAAAAACCCTTCAATTATATTAAATTTAGATTGTTCACATAAATTAGAAAAATAGATTAAATGATAATAAATTAGTGTCAAAACCAGGTAAGCAATTACCTAATCCTCATAGAAAGCAATCAAACACCAAGACACATAAGTCTATTTTCTCCACGCTCACCCGCAATAACATTTTGATAGTTTTAGTTGTTGCAGAGCGTGGATTTTTTTTGCCAATATCAGCCTAACTCAGTTAGGCTAGCATATATACTTAATCCTAAAAGGATACTCAAGTCCCTGCGAAAAAGGATTCATCTTTAGGATTTCCTTTTTTTCTTTAGCGGATATTCTTCATAAAGTTTTTAATCCTGCTACAATTCTTTACTTTTGTAATTATTTTGAATATGTCAGATATCATTCAACTTCTTCCTGATCACGTAGCCAACCAAATTGCGGCTGGCGAGGTAGTACAAAGACCAGCTTCTATTGTTAAGGAGCTGTTAGAAAATGCTATTGACGCTGGTGCTACGGAAATCCAGTTGATGATACGAGATGCAGGAAAAAATCTAATCCAAGTCGTTGACAATGGGGTGGGAATGTCAGAAACTGATGCTAGAATGGCCTTCGAAAGACATGCTACCTCCAAAATTAGAACTACTGATGATATTTTCCATATTTCTACCAAAGGATTTCGTGGTGAAGCTTTGGCTTCTATTGCCGCAGTAGCTCAAGTAGATCTGAAAACAAAAAAACATGACGCCAAAGTAGGAAGTAACATCTACATAGAGGGAGGCGAATTGCAGTTTCAAGAGCCAATACAAACCTCGGAAGGTTCTAATTTTCAGGTTAAAAACTTATTTTATAACGTTCCAGCAAGAAGAAAATTTCTTAAGAAAGATACAGTCGAATTCCGACACATTATTGACGAATTTCAAAGAGTGGCATTAGCCCACGAGAATGTAGGATTTTCCTTTTATCAAGATGATGAAGTTATTTTTCAACTTAGAAAAGGGAATCAGATGCAACGTATCGTTGATATCTTTGGTCGCAAATTACAACCTCTTTTGGTTCCAATTAAAGAAGATATGGGCTGGATTCAGCTTAACGGTTTTGTTGCAAAACCGGAAGGAGCTAAGAAAACAAGAGGAGAACAATTCTTTTTTGTTAACGGCAGATTTTTTAAAAGTGCTTATTTTAACAAAGCTATTCAAGAAGCGTTTGAAGGGTTACTTTTACCAGGATATAATCCCTCCTATTTCCTCTATCTCGAATTAGATCCCGACAAAATAGACGTCAATATCCACCCTCAAAAAACGGAGGTGAAATTTGAAGACGACCATTTGATTTTTGCTTTATTTCGATCTACCATCAAAAAAGCTTTGGGAATCTATAATGTAGCGCCAAGTTTGGACTTTGATAAAGATCCTAATATTGAGGCTTTCTTCCAGCAATCATCGAAGAAATCAGCTCCTATCAAAATGCCAGAAATTACGGTGAGTCGCGATTATAATCCTTTTGCTGAAGAAATTGATCAAAAACCGGTTGATACGCAAAGCTTTGCTCACGACTACCATCATAATATCTCCGCCGAACCTTCAAAAATTAATCTCTTTGAAGATGAAGATTTCGATGAAGATCTCATGAGGCTTCCTAATGGATATTGGCTAATGAATCGCAATGGAAAAAGCTTGATGTTGGATCTTGGTCGAATGAGCAGATTGATTATTTCTGAGAGAAACAAAGAAAAAACAAAGACCAGCAAAAGTCAAGCGCTCTTATTCTCGATGGAATACCACATGAATGAAATCGAAAAGCAAAAGTACAAGTCCATCAAAAAGTACTTGCCTGAGTTGGGCTTCGACATGAAGATTGCACACGAAAACGTGCTTCGGATAGATGCTATTCCAGAAGGATTAAAAGAAACAAAGGTTCTCTTATTTCTAGAAAATCTCTTCGAAATATTGGAGTATAAGACAGAGGAGGAATTCATGATGTTTTATCAGCATCAGTGGAATAAGATGCAGAGTAAGTCACGATTTGATTTTATATATAAATATGATGCAGAGCAAGTTATTAAAGACTTCTCCGATATAGGCTTCCCCGAGTTTTTGCCGAACGGGAAACGATGCTATTATGAACTTCCTTTGGAAGAACTGAAAAACAAATTTTAAAAACTATGAACCAACAACTAACTCCAGTTACGAAAGCAATAATCATCATTAATGTAGTTGTCTATCTGATCGCCAATTTCCTGCCTTTGGGAAATTATGACCTTTATAATATTCTTTCGGCGTTCTACCCTTTCTCTCCCAACTTTCACTACTGGCAAGTTCTAACACACATGTTCATGCACGCCCCTTTTGCTGGCGGTTATGGGGTCACCCATATTCTTTTCAATATGTTTACCTTGTATAGTTTTGGACCTGTTTTAGAAAGAACTTTGGGAGAACGAAAATTCACACTTTTATACTTTATTAGTGGGTTAGGAGCATTTATTCTATTTAACATTTGGAATTTTTATGAAGTTCAGACTATTACAAATGCATTAGAATCTCTCGGAATTAATGTTGCTGAAATCTATCATAAAGCCAATATTAATTATACCGGAAGCTTAACCATCACTGCTCCAACAAATGAAGGAATACAGCTATCTCAACAGTTGTATGCATCATTAAGAACACCGATGCTTGGTGCGTCAGGAGCAATATTTGGTGTTGTTGCAGCTTTTGCTACACTATTTCCAGATGCGAAGCTGATTTTCTTATTTATTCCCTTTCCGATAAAGGCTAAATATTTGCTTCCTCTTATTGTTTTTGGCTCAATATATTTGGGTTTTAGTGGACAAGTTGGAGGAGTAGCTCATTTTGCCCATGTTGGAGGAGCCGTTGTCGGATTCTTAATGGCCAGATACTGGAAAAAAAATCGATACAGGATTAATTAGTAGTTAATGAGGTTAATCAGATTTTTTTTACTCTTTTCCCATGTTATTATTATGGGGCTTTTATTGATGGTACTGCTTAACAAGGTAGTCCCGCCAAGCGTTTTTCCCTACTTTAATTTCTTGGCTTTAGCCTTCCCAATCTTAATGCCAATTCACGTTATTTTACTGCTATTCTGGGCCGCTAAAAGAAAGAAAAAAAGGGTAACCTTTTTCATCATTTGTTCCCTGCCTCTTATTAATCCAACCAGAAGATGGGTGAATTTTTCTTTTGATAAAGAAGGCAAAGAGAATATGACGCTACTGACATTCAATATAAAGAACGGATATGGAAGATCTAACGATAAAGTAGATTCTTTGGAATCATCATCTCATTATGATCTTCTTCTCTTCCAAGAAGCGGGTTACAAACAACTACAACTAAAGAAACCGTATTTGTTTTCTGAAACCGAATCAGAAATAGTTAATTCGTTTAGTAGGTTCCCAATTGAAAAACATGAAATAATAATTAAACCTGGTGAACAAAATAAGGGAAGCGCAAATTTCATAGATGTTAATATCAATGGTAAAAAAATCCGCGTAATTAACATCTATCTTAACTCATTCTTTGTCTTAAAAGACATGGTGAAACCAAGTGATGAATTAACTGAAAACGAACAAAAATACAAGCGGCTTATTCGTCTAATGACGAAAAATTTCAAAACACATGAAGAGGAAATCAAAACCATTCTCCCTTATATCAAGAACTCCCCTTATCCCGTAATTGTTACTGGAGACTTCAATTCGGTTCCTAATTCTTACGAATATTTTCAGTTTAATAAATTATTAAAAGATACCTTTGTTGAAAGCGGAAACGGAAGCGCAACCTCGTTCCATGATTTTAAATTCCCTATAAGAATTGATTATGTTTGGGTGTCAAAAGACATTAAAAGCAGTAGTTATAAAGTTGATCGGACTGTAAAATTTTCTGACCATTATCCCGTTGTTGTACAATTAGAAATTCCCAAAAAATGAAACATTTTACCTACATACTTTTACTTGGTTTGATTTTAACAACAGCTTGTAATAAAAACCGAAATGTTCAACCAGAACCAGAAAGTGATTATGCTACGGTTCCATATGACACCACAGCGATCGATTCCTTCTCGGATGGGGCAGCTTCGGTTGACGTGGCAAGACAAATCAAACAATCGTCAGTAGCTTACCAAGATTCTGTCAAAAATGCTATTATCGAACAGGAAAAACTTCGTCTAGAACAAGAGAAAAAGAAGAAAGAGGAAGAGGAAAAAAAGAAGTCTGAAGAAAAAGCTAAAAAAGAAGAGGAGAAAAAACCAACAACTGAGCCTACAACAACGTCAGAATAAGCATCCCTACCACTACAAACCGTTATTCATTTCCAAGAGGACATCAATATACTCTCGGTCATTACTTAGCCTTGGAACTTTGTTTTGCCCTCCAAGTTTGCCTCTAGACTCCATCCATCGATAAAACAGTTTTTCTTTGGCTTTATGAACTACCGGCTTTTTCAGAGTCATATCATTATATCGCTTCGCTTCGTAATCGGAGTTGATGCGTTTTAATTCTTCGTCAAAAAGATTTATAAACTGCTCAAAATCTGTAGGTTCTTTTGAAAATTCAAAAATCCATTCATGGGCGCCACTCTCCTTCCCTACCATAAAAATCGGTGCTCCCGTATAATCAGATATCATGGCTTCTGTTGCTTCACAAGCCTTAGACAGGGCTGCTTCAACATTATCAATCATGAGCTCTTCACCAAAAGCATTAATGTAGTGCTTTGTTCTTCCAGAAATTTTTATTCGGAATGGATTCAAAGAAGTAAAATACACAGTATCCCCAATCATATACCTCCAAAGTCCACCATTGGTACTAATCACCAAAGCATAGTTTTTGCCCAATTCGACATTCTCCAAAGTATAGGTTCTCGGATGCTCTTTTTGCAAATCCTCGATAGGGATAAATTCGTAAAAAATTCCGTAATCTAGCATTAACAACAACTCATCGCTATTACTCTGATCCTGAATACCGAAGAAGCCTTCAGAAGCATTGTAGATTTCGTAATAATTGATATTACTTCCAATGACGTTTTTGTATAGTTCTTTATAAGGCTTGAAGCTAATTCCTCCATGAAAGAAAACCTCCAAACTTGGCCAAACCTCAGAAATAGATTCCTTCCCCGTCTCATTAAGAACTCGCTGCAATAACACCATCATCCAACTTGGTACACCAGTTAAACTTCCAACTTCCGCATTTTTTACTTCCGAAACGATAGCCTTAAGCTTCGCTTCCCATTCTCCCATTAACGAAACTTTTCGGCTTGGTGTTGTGGTAATCTCAACCCAAAAAGGCAAATTTTCTATTAAAATCGCAGAAAGGTCACCAAACTTAGTGTTGAACTCAGCATACATTTCTGCACTTCCTCCCAAACGGAGGTTTTTATAGGCAAATAGTTGATTTTCTGGATGATTGTTCACATATATTGAAACTAAATCTTTACCTGCCTTGAAATGACAGTCATGAAGACTTTCCTCAGAAATAGGGATGAATTTGCTTTTCGCATTAGTTGTGCCTGACGATTTTGCAAATTGTCGGATCACTCCTGGCCAAAAAACATCTGATTTCCCCTGTCTTGCTTTTTCAATGTACGGTTCGAATTGTTCATAAGAAACTATGGGAACATTGTTCTTAAAATGCTCATAACTAGATATCGAACTGAAGCCATGCAACTTACCATACTCTGTGTCTTCCGCTTGAAACAGATTAGAAAATAGAATTCCGTTCTGAGTATCAATCGGATAATGAATAAATTGTTCTATCTGGTCTATTCTTCTCTTAATAAACCAGTTAACCACAGAATTGAAAAGTGCCTTCGTCGCCATTAGGACAAAGATAGCATTTTATGAGAAATTTTTTTAGTCCCAAAAGAAGAAAACCATCTTTTTTAAACGCACAACAATTTTACCTATTTCTTTATCTGCTACAATTTTAGATTTTATAAAAAAAGTAATAATTTTGCTATTTAAAACTAATGAATAATGGGACTTAACCTAAAACCAATTGATGTCGTTAATGACATTAGCCAAGAGGATTTTTTCGAGAAATATCTTAAGCCCGGAAAACCAGTTGTCATCAAGAATATGGCTCGCAAGTGGCCTGCTTATAAAAAATGGAACCTCGATTACATGAAGCAAGTAGTTGGAGACGTGGAAGTTCCTCTGTATGATTCGTCCAAAGCTGATCCTTCTGCTCCAATTAATGCTTCTGCTGCAAAAATGAAGTTTACGGATTATATCGACCTCATTGACCGTGAACCAACAGATTTAAGAATTTTCCTATTTGACCCAATTAAATTTGCTCCTTCCCTACTAGAAGATTACGTTTTCCCAAAAGAATTAATGGGTGGTTTTTTGGATAAATATCCTAATATGTTTTTTGGTGGAAAAGGATCTGTAACCTTCTTGCATTTTGATATCGATATGGCTCATATTTTCCATACTCATTTCAATGGGAGAAAGCACATTTTATTATTTGATTACAAATGGAAAGAACGTCTATATCAGATTCCTTATGCTACTTACTCACTAGAAGATTTTGACATTTCTAATCCTGATTTCGAAAAATTCCCAGCTTTAGATGGCGTGGAAGGAATCGAATGTTTTCTGGAACATGGTGATACCTTATTTATGCCAACAGGATGGTGGCATTGGATGAAATACTTGGACGGAAGTTTTTCTATTTCTCTTCGTGCTTGGGACAAATCTTGGGCAGTTAAAGCGCACTCTCTTTGGAACCTTACGGTACAAAGAAATTTTGATAACTTCATGAAAAGACGTTATAAAAGCAAATACATGGACTGGAAGGAAGGCCTCGCCATCAAACGTGCTAATGAAGCTCTGAAAAAAGGGTTGCCGAGATAATATCTATTCAAATAAAAAAGGCTTTTAATCTGAGATTAAAAGCTTTTTTATTTGTGTGATTCCATTTTTTTTTAATTCAGCACCAAAACGGCTTCTTGGTCGGATAATTTGATGGTGGCAACAGCACCGGAATTAAAGTGTAGAAAATCTTGTTCAATCCCATCACTGAAAATAAATCCGTTATTAGGCATTATAGATTCTACCACCAATTGTTGTCCTTTTTTAATGAGGCCACCACAAATTCCTGCTTGAGATTTTTTGCTTTTAAAGGGTTCTCTCACTGCAAAATACAAATCATTTTCATTCAGTTTTGGATATTTTTCGTTAGGAACGCCTAAAATCCCAAAAGCCATATTGAAAATAGAACTCAACCAACCTGTACTTCCTGTTTTGGTGGAAATAATAATTCCGCTGGAAGAATGTTGCTCTTCTTTTCCGTTTACCAAGATTTTATATCGCGCCGAACTGTGCGAAGAAACACCAACAAACAAATCGTTAACCGCCAAAAGACGTTGTCCATCGTTAAGTGTCACCTCAGCAAATTTCATTTTACGATGTTTGAAACTATCATTGATTACCGACTGTACTCCTTTGATAAAATTATCCGAATTAAAAGGTAACAAAACACCATCGTACCTCTCCTCATCTGGATTAACCGCAATCATCGGAATCCCTTTGGAGTATTTGGAAACATTGGCAACCAAACCATCCTGACCCACCACAACAATCAATTGATTTTCGGAAAAAATATAGGATGGGAGAAAATCTCTTTCAACAATTTTATTTTTCAAAATTTTTGAAAGTTGAGTTTGAACTTTCATGAAAGATTGATGAAAACGGTCGTGTTCCGTAACATATTCTTCAAAATCTCCTCCCGAACTTTCGATATAGAACTTCGCCTGCGCTTGGGTGTTGAAACGTTCCACCAACATTTCGAGGCGGGTTTTGTTCTTGATGAGGATGGCGTATTCTATTTTCATTGTTGTGGTCTTTAGTTGGAATATTAGATTGGTTTTATCAAGCTTTTTCGGTTAAAATGCTTTGTAATAAATCTGGTGAAATATTGAGGTTTCCAATTTTTTGAGCATTTTCTGCTAATTCTCTAAAAGCTAAAGCCATATTATTTTTAGCACTCCCGTTTCCATTCAGTGCGCTAAGCACTCTCCAATCAAGGTCTTTGTAAGGTTTTAGAGATGCTTCTATCGCATAACCTTTAGTTTCCGCCTCTTTTCTATCGTTTTCAGTTTTCTGCTCAATGAGTTCTTTCCTTTGATTTTCCACTGAAATATCCGCAGAAATTTTCATCTCTCTAAGGGTTCTATCATTCTCCTGTTTCTGCACTTCGGATTCCATTTTCTTTTCGGCAATTTGTTTTTGCTTTTCTTCCACCGCAATCTCTGTATTCAATTCAGATTCTTTAATCTTTCTCTCTTGTTCAACGGCAAAATTCCTTCTTTCGTAAACCGCTTCATCAGCCTGTTGTTGCAATTTTTCGCGAGTTTCGGTTTCCAAAGCTCTTGCCATTTCTGGACTTGCTTGCACTGCTAAAATATTAGCTCCTAAAATTTCAATCCCTAAAAGTTGAATGGCATCAGAAGATTTCAATCCAGCCAAAATATTGTCTTCAATCTTCTTCGCAGAACGAATGGCTTCTTTCAAACTCGTTTCATGGATAAATGAAGAGGTCGAAGTCTGCGCAATGTTAATGATTCTTTGATTCAGTTTTTCTAAATCATTTTTTTTGTAAACGCCTGATTCATTGACCGTAAAGTCCAAGGTATTAGAAAGCATTTGCGGATTGGTAATCTTGTAAGAAATCTGACCTTGAATTTTAACCGTTTGATAATCAAACGTGTTTTCACTAAAAATAAATGGTAAATCGTTACTCCCCATCGGAATGGCAACAATAGAACTATTGGGAGCAAAGTAAAAGAATGATAATCCTCTACCTTCACGAAGAACAATCCCGTTTCTGAAATGTAAAACGTAAGTCATTGAATCGAATTTGATGTGTCTAAAACCGAACATAATTTTAAAATTTTAGATGAAACATTCAGTGATAAAAAAACAACTTTGTGTTATTTATACGCAAATATAAATCAATAAAACAATTGCTTCCAAATTTATTTGTGTAAATTTTACGCTATATTAAATTTTTTAACATAGTTGCTTGATTTTCAATGTTAAAATTTTCCAAAAAAAAGCCACAGAAATTCTGTGGCTATTAATTATGTATAATGGCATTACTTAGTCATTCAACTTCAATACCGCCATAAATGCAGATTGAGGAACTTCTACCCTACCAATTTGCTTCATTTTTTTCTTACCTTCTTTCTGCTTTTCAAGAAGTTTACGTTTACGAGAAATATCACCTCCATAACATTTTGCGGTAACGTCTTTTCTCAAAGCTTTGATGGTTTCTCTTGCAATTACCTTTGCTCCCAATGCGGCTTGTACTGCGATATCAAACTGTTGTCTTGGAATTAATTCACGTAGTTTTTCGCACATCCTTTTTCCGATGTAGTAGGCGTTACTATCGTGGATAAGAGAAGAAAGCGCATCTACCATATCTCCATTAATCAGAATATCCATCTTTACCAATTTCGATGTACGGAAACCAATTGGATGGTAATCAAACGATGCATATCCTTTTGATATTGACTTCAGGCGATCATAAAAATCGAAAACCACCTCAGCTAAAGGCATATTAAAAATCAATTCTACACGCTCCGAAGTCAAATAACTTTGGTTAACGATCTCTCCTCTTTTCTCAATACAAAGAGTCATTACTGGTCCAACAAAATCAGACTTAGTAATAATAGATGCCTTGATATAAGGTTCTTCCACACGATCCAAAACTGTTGGATCAATCATTTCAGAAGGGTTGTTAATTAATATTGGTGTCTCTGGATCTTTCTTGGAGTAACCGTGATATGATACGTTAGGAACTGTTGTAATTACATTCATATTAAACTCACGATCCAATCTTTCCTGAACAATTTCCATGTGAAGCATTCCTAAGAATCCACATCGGAACCCAAATCCAAGTGCCGCTGAACTCTCTGGTTCAAAAACTAAGGATGCATCATTGAGCCTCAACTTTTCAAGGGAGAACCTCAATTCTTCAAAATCCTCAGAATCAATAGGATAAATTCCTGCGAATACCATTGGTTTCACTTCTTCAAATCCATCAATTGGAGCAGCCGCAGGTTTCTCAAAAGAAGTGATGGTGTCACCTACTTTTACTTCGCGAGCATCTTTAATTCCCGAAACAAGATAACCAACATCTCCACATTCTACAGTGCTTTTAGGTACTTGTTTTAGTTTTAAAGTTCCAACTTCATCCGCACCATATTCTTTTCCTGTCGCGAAAAATTTAATTTTCTCGTTTTTAGAAATACTTCCGTTAACTACTTTGAAATAAGCCTCAATCCCTCTGAAAGGATTATAAACAGAGTCAAAAATCAAAGCTTGAAGCGGTCCATTAGGATCTCCAACTGGAGCCGGGATTCTTTTTACAATTTCCTCTAAAAGATGGTGAACGCCCTCTCCTGTTTTTCCTGATACTCTTAAAACATCTTCGTATTCGCAACCAATAAGGTTCATAATTTCATCGGTTACTTCCTCAGGATTTGCTGAAGGAAGATCAATTTTATTAAGAATCGGAATGATGGTTAAGTCGTTTTCTAAAGCCAAGTAAAGATTGCTAATCGTTTGTGCCTGAATACTTTGCGCAGCATCTACAATAAGAAGCGCGCCTTCGCAAGCTGCAATAGAACGAGAAACTTCGTAAGAAAAATCAACGTGTCCTGGTGTATCGATAAGATTAAGAATGTATTTTTCCCCATTGAGTTCATAATCCATTTGGATGGCGTGAGACTTAATGGTAATTCCTCTTTCTTTCTCCAAATCCATGTCGTCCAAAGTTTGAGACTGCAACTCTCTTTGAGTTACAGTATTGGTATATTCCAAAAGTCGGTCTGCCAAAGTGCTTTTTCCGTGGTCAATATGGGCGATAATACAAAAGTTTCTAATGTTTTTCATGTAAATATTTGAAGGTGTGCAAATTTAGTATTTTTAAAGCAAAAAGAAATCATCATCGATAAAAGAAAGGGCTAAAAATAAGAACCTCTGTAAATTATCTATTACAAAGGTTCTCTCAATATTAAAAAACAAACTGTTTATCTTCTAGTTCCCCCACTATTCATCCTTGGAGAACCACCTCCTCTCATAGAAGAAGATGGGCTTCCGCTCCTTGATTGTGGATTAGTCCTTTGCGAAGGGGTTGACATTCTTTGTGATGGCTCTGTAGAACGGGTTCTCATACTCTCTCCATTTCCTCGAGAATTATCTCTTCCCTGACTCTCGTTTCTGCGCTCCATTACCTTGTCTCGCATCATTTTCTCATTTTCGAACATTCTCAATACTTGTTGAGGAGGCATGATTTTTTGGAACTTTTCCGAATATCTTTTTCTGTTATCCATCAATTGCTGTCCTAGTTCAAAACTGTTATCAAGTTCGTTTCTTGCCTGCTCATTAGACATGTCGTTGAACTTGCCAGACTTGAATCTCCTTACAATCTCTTCCTGGCTTTGTTGATATTCTTTATATAAATTCCGGAACTCTTCTTGTTGATTCTGAGGTAAATCCAATTTATCAATCATGACATTTTCCTGATATCTTTGATATAGTTTTTTCTTTTCTTCCTTACTGAGCTTACTAAGATATTCTCTTCTCTGCGCTTCGGTCATCTTACTCAAATCATCATCCTGCGCAGAAATATTTCCCGCGAATAGGAAGAAAAAAGCTAAAAAAATAAAGTGTCTCGTTTTCATCTTTTTGTTGATTTTGAATGAATTAATACAAATCCAAATAGATATCATTTTCACTATTACTTGCTAATGCTGCAATGTCATCATCAGAAAGTGTCGCCAATATCATATCCATTTTCTCTTCAGGATTAAGCTCCTGAGACCTTGTATTAGTGCTCTTGGTTTTGTTATTAGAAGCTATAGAAAATTGTAAATCTCCACTAGAAGTTTTCCTTTCTCCAACAGAGTCTGTATTGTTGACAGTATATGTTTGCCCTTCAGCACTAGAAGACTCAACAACAGAATTAACTTCTGGAGTTACAATGGTTTCATTATTAGTAGTGTCAACATTTTCAGTTGCTTGTGTCGTTGCAAACTGAGAATCCGCAGCGTTACTATTTCTGAATAAAAATGTTCCAGCAAACAAAATAACAATCGCCGCAGCTGCAGAATATACCCACTTCAGGGAAATAATTTTTCCTGTTTTGGCAACTTCCTGAACTTCTGTTTTTTCTATCACTCGATTCTGAACACCTTCAAAAAAGCCTTCTGGCGCTTTGTAAACGTTCTTTCTTTCAAGTTTTTCAATATCAAAATTTTTCATTTTGTTATTCTTCTAAATTTGCATAGTTTTCTTTAACATAGGACTCAATCTTTTGTTTTGCATAATGATAGTTGGTTTTAAGGGTCCCAACTGACATATCCAAAACTTTTGAAATATCTTCGTATGGCAAGTCATCGTAATACCTCATCGTAAATACTAATTTTTGCTTTTCGGGCAACATCTGTATTGCCTTTTGCAACAAAATCTGTATTTCGTCGCCATCCGTCTCCTGCTCTGCAACCAAATTCGCCATGTAATAATCCACATCCTCGTCTGCTTTGTTCATCTTTTTCAATTTGTTGATTTGCTGCAGAGACTCGTTGGTCGCTATTCTGTACAACCATGTGTACAATTTACTTTCTTGTTTGAATTTATCTATATTTTGATACGCTTTTATAAACGTCTCTTGTAATACGTCTTCCGCCAAGCTATGGTCCACGATTAACCTCCTGATGTGCCAATACAACCTGCTTTGATACACGTCCATCATCGCACGAAGACCCTTCTCCCTACTTTGTGGCTTCAGTAGCATCTCAACAATTTCTTCGTCTCTTGGCTTCATGGATTCGTTCTTTGGATTCGAAATTTAATAAAAAGTTAAAAAAGAAATCAATTTTTAGTCCAAATATATTTAATATTATCTTTGTTATATGAAAATTGTACTGATTGGTTCTGGCAATGTCGCCTTTCATCTCGCAAAAGCCTTGAAGGAAACAGGGCAAAATATCATCCAAATTTTTGGAAGAAATATTGAAGATTTGAAGGCAATCAACCTAGAAACAGATATCCCCTTTTCGACCGATGTTTTGGAAGATGCTGATTTGTATATCATTTCGGTCAAAGATGACGCTATTGCCAATATTTCATCAATCATCAAAAAGAAAGATGTAATTGTTGCACATACATCGGGTTCGGTTTCGAGAAATCAGCTTCAAGGAGAATACAGAAAAGCTGTTTTTTATCCCTTACAAACTTTTTCTAAAAGTAAGAAACTAGATTATTCCAATATTCCGTTTTTCATAGAGGCAGAAAAAGAAGACGAAGAAATACTGAAAAATATTGCTCTCAAAATTTCCAGAAATGTTTCCTTTGCTGACTCGGAAAAGAGAAGGTATATCCATCTTTCAGCGGTTTTTGCCTGCAATTTTGTCAATCACCTTTATGCAAAAGCAAAAGAAATTACGGATGAACAAGGTATTCCTTTCGAATTTCTGCTTCCTTTAATTGACGAGACCACCAAAAAAATTCATGAGATAGAGCCCCAACTTGCTCAGACAGGTCCGGCTCGAAGAAATGACGAAAAAGTACTACAACTTCATGAAGAATTAATCACTGATGAAATGGCTTTGAAAATTTACAAAACCATGAACGAATCAATAAAAAAAATGTATGAGTTATAAACAGAATTTGAAGAACATAAAAGCATTTGTGTTTGATGTAGATGGCGTTTTTACAGACGGAAGCGTATACTTGCTTCCTGAAGGGAATATGTGTCGTGTAATGAATGTTTTGGATGGCTACGCAGTAGTTAAAGCATTAAAAAACAATTATTTAATCGGTGTTATTACTGGTGGAAATGATGATATGGTGAGACACCGTCTTAATTACTTGGGAATCAATGATTATTACGCAAAATCGCACAACAAACTAGCTGATTTTGAAAATTTTAAATCAAAATACAATCTCAAAAAAGAAGAAATTCTCTGCATGGGAGACGATATGCCCGATGCAGTGATTCTAAAAGCTTCAGGAATTGGGTGTTGTCCGGAAAACGCCGTTCCGGAAATCAAAGAAATTGCGGACTATATTTCTCCAATCAGTGGTGGAAAAGGAGCGGTCCGTGATGTCATCGAACAGGTGATGAAAGTGCAAGGAAAATGGAAGGAGGACCAAACGCAAAGTATTTAATATGAAACTGATCCTTGGTTCTCAATCTCCACGCAGGAGAGAATTGCTTTCTGATTTGGGAGTTACTTTCGAAGCGAAAAACATTCCTTGTGATGAAGTTTTTCCACATCATTTGGAGGCGAAAAATGTGGCTGGCTTTCTTTCTGAACTCAAAGCCAATGCTTTTCGAGATCTTGAGCCAGATGAAATATTACTCACCGCCGATACTGTTATTGTTTTGGAGAATCAAATTTTAGGAAAACCTAAAGACCAAATTGAAGCAAAAGAAATGCTTCGTTCGCTTTCGGGAAAGACTCATGAAGTTTATACTGGTATCACCTTTAGAACATCTATTTCAGTTTTAACAGAGACGGATGTCGCTTATGTTGAATTCGACCCAATTTCTGATGAAGAAATTGATTTTTACTTAGAAAAATTTCGTCCATACGATAAAGCGGGAAGCTATGGAATACAAGAATGGCTTGGTATGACCAAAATTAAAAAAATTGAAGGAAGTTTCTACACGATCATGGGACTTCCTACCCATTTGGTCTATCAAAATTTGCAAAAACTTTCCTTTTTCCAAAGCTGAATCTAAAAAAAAGAGTCAGTGAAAATTAAACATTCTTTTTTTAATTATATTTACAAAAATTTAATGTTTTTATAATAAAATGACTTCCCGATAGTTATACTATAATAATGAAGAAAAATATATTTTTACTTTTAGCGTTAGCCATCGTTTTTTCCTGTGCTGTCAAGAAGCCAGAAAAAAGGTCAAAGATGTTAAAAGGTTTCAGCACCCAATATAACACTCTCTTCAATGCAGAAGATGCAATGAAGTATGAGTTTGAAAACCGCAAAACCAACTTCAAGGATAATTTTTATGCTGATTATATTCCCTTGATTAAGTATGAATATATTGACCTTGGAAGCGATATGTCCACGAATGTTGCTTTTGGAAATACTGCTGCCGGAGTTAATTCTGGTGCTAGTATAGGTCTTCCTCCCGCTCCAGAAAATAAAGCTTTTGGAAAAAATAGAGGAGGAGCTGCAGCTGGTGTTCCAAATGCGCCAACGGGACAAAGTACCAACGCCAACGTAACACCACTTGAAATTGCAGAAGCCAAAGCTAAAAAGGCTATCGACAAATATTCTGTAATGAGAGATGGGGAAGAAAAAAACAAGAAATTATTTGATGCTTATATCATTCTTGCTCAATCAAGAATATACATGGGAAAACCAATGAGAGCTCTGGAAGGACTTAACAAGGTTTTCAAAACAATGAAAGATGACAAACGCCTTCCTTTGGCAAAAGTCTATCAAGGTTTGGCTTATGCAAAAATGGGGGATAACTTCAAGGCTAATGAGATTTTCGCTGAACTAAGCCAACAAAAATTAGACAAAGACGTTCAGAAACCACTAACTGTTTTTTATTCCGAATCATTACTAAAAGCTGGAAAAAAAACAGAAACAATTGCTGAGTTGGACAAAGCTTTCGAAGTGAATGGAAATCGAGAACTTAAGAGTAGAATTTCCTATTTGAAAGGCCAAGTTTTAATGACCGAAGGCAAAAACGACCTTGCAAGAGAAAGTTTTATGGATGCCTACAAATATGCTAACGATTTCGAATTCGAAGTGAAATCCCAAGTCGAAATTGCAAAAACCTACAATGGAAAAGGCGATTATGAAGGTGGTAAAAAATATATCGAAAACATCAGCAAAAAAGGAACTTATGGTTCAAGAAAAAACGAATTCTATTATGCTTTAGGTATTATGGCCAATAAGGCAGGAAAGCCAGATGAAGGACAAGACTACTTTAGAAAATCGTTGGAAGAAAAGGTTTCTGACCCACAAATTAGAGGTCTTAGCTACTTCGAAATAGGAAAATCTTTTTTCAGTAAAAGCGAATATATTGCAGCTGGAGCATACTATGATTCTGCACTTGCGGTGATGACTTACGAACCTACTAAAATAGTGTTACAAAAACAATCCCAGTACATCAAAAAACTATCTACTAATTATTATTTAGTTAAGAAAAACGATAGTATTCTCGCACTTACCAAAATGTCCAAACCTCAACAAGAGGAGTATTTTGCAGCTTATATTAACAAACTAAAAGAAAAAGAAGAAGCCAAGGAAAGAGAGTTGAAACGTGCCGAAAAAAGCAAGGGCTTTGATGCTGGTGACTATGATGCTAATTCGGTTTTTGCAGGAAACAATAGCTCTTTTCAGGATTTTGGGGGAGGAACCAAGGGTTTCTATTTTGCCAACACCAATACAGTGTCAAAGGGTTCATCCGAATTTAAGCAAATTTGGGGAACAAGAGCGTTGGCTGATAATTGGCGTTTTTCTGCTTCGATGAGTACTTTAGAAGATGAAAAAAATGAAGCCTTAGGACTTGCTTCTGCTCCCAATCCAAGAAGATACGAACCTGATTTCTATATCGAAAAAATACCGAAAAATAAATCAACACTCGAGCAACTTAAGAAAGATAGAGATACCGCTTCTTTGGGATTGGGGATGATGTATGATGAGTATTTTTCTAATGTCCCTTTGGCCACAAAGACACTTTACGACCTTGTTGACAATCAACCAGAGGAAAAAGTAATGCTTCGCGCGTTGTACAAAATCTTCTCGATGAACTGGGAAGATAATCCAACTGTCGCAGCTAGAGCAAAACAAATTTTGATTTCTGATTATCCATATACCTCTTATGCGGAATTTGCTAGAAATCCAAAAAACTCAACATTCTTGAAGTCAGACCCAGCTGTAGAATCTGCTTACAAACAAGCTTTTGCCCTATATCAAGCGGAAAATTTTGCAGAAAGCTCAAAGATTGCGGAAGATGCCATCAAGAAATATCCTAATGATGCTTTAGTCCCGAAATTATCAATTTTAAATGCTTTTAATTCCGGTAAAATGAATGGGAAAGAAGTGATGATTCTTCAACTAGAACAAATCGCGCTTAACTATAAAGATACGGCAGAAGGAGAGAAGGCTATCGAAATGCTCAATTACCTCAAAAGCGAATTGCAAGTTACAGAAAGAGATGCCAAAGGAAACATTGTTAACAAGAGTATGCCTCCTTCCGCTCCTAACAATAGTATCATTGATAATGGTGCATCCGCAGAAGCTCTAAAAGCAGCGAAGGAAAAAGAGGCGAAAGAAATTGAACAAAACGCTAAAAAGGGAATCAAAGATAACAGACCTGCAAGACCTGGAGGAAATTAAGATTTCTTAACTCCTTGAAAATCTTTTAAATAAAATGGTTCGAAGTACGCAATGTCTTCGAACTTTTTTTGTGCATATCGCTCAGCTCCTTGCTTGATCAAGTACTTTGCAGAAGGATACACATTTGCATTAAATTCTGCAGAATTGAGCTTTAAAATGTCTTTCGCTTTCAATGCGCCGTCACCTACAAATAGAATTTTCTTCCCTTCTAATTCCTGAAAAGATTGTTCGTCTATAATTTTAGCTTCGGTATCAGAAATCATTTCGCCTGAATTTCCGTCAAAAACGGCGCAATAAACCTCCATCCTTCTTGCGTCGACCAAAGGAATGATTAATTCATAATCTTGTCTTAAAAAAGGAGCTATCATCGTTTCGAGAGAATTGACAGCAATCAACGGGATATTAAGCCCGAATCCAAATCCTTTTGCAGAAGCAGCTCCAATTCTAAGTCCTGTATAAGAACCAGGTCCTTTTCCTAAGCAAACGGCATCTAAATCCTCTAAGGAGATTTCAGCGCCTTCTAAAGCCCATTCAACAAAAGTATGAAGTGACTCTGATTGCTTATAATTTTCTGAAACTTCTTCGCAAACACATAATAATTCTTCACCATCCGAAATGGCAACTGAACAATTCTTAGACGAGGTTTCGAGGTGGAGGATTTTCATTTTGCAAATGTAAAACGAATGTACCAATCTACCAATGCAACAATAATTGAAATTTAAAAGATTGTTAAATTGTTACATTGTTACATTAATTCATTGCTACATTTTCTTATAAATCGTTCTTGGTTCAGCTTGAGCTTTCGGATAAATCGTCATATCGGAAATCGAAACTCTTTCTGGAGCATTCACACAATAGGAAATTGCATCGGCAATATCTTCCGCTTTCAAGGCTTCATAACCTGCGTAAACTGTAGATGCTTTTTGTTCGTCTCCTTTAAATCTGACTTTAGAAAAATCGGTTTCTACAGCTCCTGGTTGAATATTGGTTACTTTGATTCCGAATTCTGTTAATTCAATTCTCATTCCTTCGGAAATGACATCAACTGCACGTTTTGAAGCGCAATAGACAACCCCATTTGCATAAGTTTGTCTTGCTGCAACTGAGGAAATATTTACAATATGTCCCGAATTTCTTTGCTTCATCAATTTGATAATGGGTTGCGAAACGTAAAGCAAACCTTTGACATTTCCGTCCATCATAGCATCCCAATCATCCATATTCCCTTCAGAAATTGGCTCTAAACCATGTGCGTTTCCAGCATTATTTATTAGAACGTCAATGTTTTTCCAATTTTCCGGAAGGCTGTTAATTGCGGTCTCGACCTCATCTCGATTTCTAACATCGAACACTAAACTAAAAATTTCAGTAAATTGAGAAAGATCTTGTTTTATTTGATCCAAAACCTCCTTTCTCCTTCCACAGATAATAATTCTATATCCTTGTTTTGCAAATAATTCTACTGTTGCTTTTCCAATTCCGGAAGTTGCTCCGGTAATAAATATGGTTTTCATTTTCTTTAAAAATAATATTTAATTTAAGATTAACCTTTAATGCATTCCGCCCAAGTTTGATAAAATAAGTCCGCAAACTCCTCCTCCGATAACTAGCATAACAATAGAAACGACTAAAAGGTGAATCCCTGATTTGCGTTTTTCGGGAGCTTTTGCTACGATTACTTTAATTAATCCCACCAAAAATAAGACAATTACTGCAAGCCAATATAAAATTAAAAGAAGTACCATAATTTATTTT